>JBPPMI010000162.1:0-14167 GCA_051305975.1 Solirubrobacterales bacterium | reverse complement strand
CCTAGGGGTATTCTGATACTATCGTTCGCGAATTTCCCCGAAACGTCGAATTGTCATGGAAGCGACTCAGGAACATCACCGTCACCACCCCGAAATGCCGACCGAGGGCCGGGCACTTACCTCAGTCGCGGTCAGTGCCACGCTCCATTGCCTGACCGGCTGCGCCCTCGGTGAGATCGCCGGCATGGCGATCGGCACCGCCCTGGGCTTTTCGGACCTCGAGACGATCGCCCTCGCCGTGACCCTCGCTTTCCTGTTCGGGTACACCCTGACCAGCATCCCGTTGTTCAGGTCGGGGCTTGCCCTCGGAGCCGTGATCCCGATCGCCCTGGCTTCGGACACGTTCTCGATCGCCACCATGGAACTGGTCGACAACCTGGTCATGCTCGCGGTTCCGGGTGCCATGGAATCGGGACTCGGCAGCCTCCTCTTCTGGGGGGCGCTTTCTTTCGCCCTGGCCGTCGCATTCGTTTTTGCCGTGCCGGTCAACCGCTGGCTCATCGCCAGGGGCAAGGGCCATGTGGCGGTCCACGAAACCGGAGTCCACGGTGGTCCTTCACCCCGGGTGGTCGGTGCGATTACCGCCGCCGGGTTCCTCTTCGGCTCCACGGTCCTGATCCTCGAAGTGATCTAGGCGGAAGCGACGAACGGACCGGCGACCGGAAGCCTTTCAGCTGTCCGGTGCCGATTGAACCGATTCGGGTGCCACCACGATTTGGAAGCGACGACTGTGAACCGCTTCAACTCCCTGACCCGTGTCCCTCCGCTGAGAGCGACCATATCATGCAGTGCTGCAGTTATCTATTACTCTGCTGTTATATGCCGGTCATCAACCTCTGCTCATGACACCGTCCCGATCCTCCGCCCGCCGTCATCTCACCCAGGCGGAACGCCGCGCCGAAACCAAAGGCGCCCTCCTCGACGCAACTATCGAATCTCTCGTCACCTATGGCTACGCCGGCTCGACCACCGGCCGGATCGCAGAACTGGCCGGGGTCTCACGCGGAGCCCAGACACCGTACTTCCGCAGCCGGGCCGAACTGGTCGCCGCCGCGGTCCAGCATCTCGCCGAGAAACGCATAGCCGACTTTCACGAGCGTTTCACCGACAAGGCCCTGTCGATCGACCAAGGACTCGACGCGGTCTGGAAGGAACACCAGGGCGAGGTGTTCGACGCGGCCCTCGAGTTGTGGGTCGCCTCGCGAACCGATCCCGAACTTCGCGAGAAGCTGCTTGTCATAGAGCGCGAGGTCGCCGCCGCGATCGCCATCGAGGCACGGTCCGCGCTCGGCGCTCCCGCCCAGCGGCCGGGCTTCGACGAGGACCTGATCTTCGCCCTCGCCACTATTCGCGGACTCGCCCTGCTCCGCATCAGCAACGGCGTGAGCAGCAAGACCCTCGCTACCTTGTGGGAACAGGCGCGGACGCGCCTCGCACGGATCCTCGAAGAATCCTAACCGCGCGAGGTTCTCCTCGACGAACCTCCAGATCCGCGAGAAACTCTTCCTGTTCGAACCGACGCCAGAGGACCAGGCCCGGGTCTCGGTCCAGACCTTCTGCGCGGCGTTCGGCATCGCCGCCCGCAGACCCTAGAGGCCCATCGTCTTGCCGATGAGTTCCTTCATGATCTCGTTCGTACCGGCGTAGATCCGGCCGACGCGGGCATCGACCCAGGCCTGGCCGATCGGGAAGTCGGTCGTGTACCCGTACCCGCCGTGGAGCTGTACCCCGGCGTCAGTCACCTTCCCGAGCAGGTCGGTCGTCCAGTACTTGGCCATCGCGGCCTCCTGGACGGTGCAGGTCCCGGCGATGTAACGCTCGATGCACCGGTCGATGAAGCAGCGCCCGATCTCGACCTCGGTGCGGAGTTCGGCAAGGGTGAACCGCGAGTGCTGGAAGGTTCCGATGGGACGGCCGAAGGCCTTTCGTTCCTGGACATAGTCGAGGGTCCAGGCGAGGGCGGCTTCGCAACCCGCCATCGAACTCACCGACAGGACCAGCCGTTCCGGGACCAGCCTGGAGACGAGCTGGAGGAAACCCGAGCCCTCTTCGCCGAGCATGTTCTCGGCCGGGACGTGGACGTCGTTGAAGAAGAGCTCCGAGGTGTCGGAGGCGTGCTGACCGAGTTTCTCGATCTGCTTGCCCTTCTCGAAACCCTCCATGCCGTCCTCGACCACGAACAGCGAGAGGCCTCCGTGCCTGTCGTCGTTCGTCCGTACCGCGACCACGACCAGGTCGGCGTTGATGCCGTTGGTGATGAAGGTCTTGGAGCCGTTGACTATCCAGCCGCCGTCGCCGTCCGGCTTGCCTCGGGTCGCGATCGCGGCGAGGTCCGAGCCCGTTCCCGGTTCGGTCATCGCCACCGCGAGGATCTTCTCGCCGGAGGCGATACCGGGTAGCCAGCGGTCCTTCTGCTCGTCGGTGGCCGTGGCCATGATGTACGGGAGGACGACGTCCGAGTGGAGCAACGGGCCCGCCATCGCATCTGCGACCCCGGCCCAGACGGCTTCTTCGGCCAGGACGACGTTGAAACGCCAGTCGTCAACGCCACTGCCGCCGAGTTCCTCCGGGACTTCCATCGCCAGGAAGCCGTACTCGGCGCAGTCGGCGAAGAGGCTGCGGGGCACGATGTGGTTCTTGTGCCACTGCGGGTATGCCGGCACCACTTCCTTTGCCAGAAACCGCCTGAAGCTCTCGCGGTAGTCGTCGTGTTCAGGTTCGAAGATGGTCCGGGTACCGAGTACTGACGGAGCGCTGGTGGGAATAGTCATGTTTCCTTTCAATCCGCGACGGTGCGCGGGGCGCCTACGAGGCGTTCGGCGATGTCGTCGATCTTCCAGAGGCCTTCCGTTTCGATCGACCGTTCCACCGACCACCCTGCCAGTTCCTGGATCGAGCCGTCCTGAACCGCGAAGACCTTGCCGGTCCCTCAGCATCCCGGCCGGCGGGTTGAAAGCAAAGACAAGGTCGGGCAAGCGTTTGAAGCGCCGGTACGTCTACAAGGGTTGTGGCCCTTCCGTCCAGTCCCGGCCACCCCCTAGCCGGAGATCCTGAACTTCTTCGTCGCCGGGGTCGGGTCCTTCTGACCGGTTGCGCTGATGGCGACCACCCTGAACCGGTGCTTCCCCGGCTTCAGACTCCCGAAAGTTTTCGGTGAAGAGCATTTTCTGAACTTCCGCCTGTCCAGCTTGCAGCGGAAGGTAGCTCCAACCTGGTCGGAGGTGAACCGAAAGGTTGCTTTGCGCTTGGCGTCCTTCACGGCGACCTTGCCGATCGTCGTCTTCGGTGCAACGAGCGGCGGAGGCGGGTTCCCCGGTTCTTCGGCCAGCACCTTGAGGGTGTGCTCAGCCATCTTCGCCTCACCCAGCGCATTCGGATGGACGATCACCGGATTCGTGCCGGTGAAGACGGGTTCAACCCAGCGGGTGCCGATCGGTTTGCAGGCATCGTGACCTTCGGAGATCCCGTTCAGATCTACGAAAACCGTCCCGGTCGCTTCGGCGGCCCGGCCGATGGCGTCGTTCAGCGTTGTCTGAAGCGAACGTACGTACGGGATATCTCCAGCCGCAACGGGCATCTTGGGAAAACAGCCCTCCGTTTCAGGAGTGATCCAGGGGTAGCTGATGATTGCAACCTCGGCGTTCGGTGCCTTGTCGTGGACGGCTTCCAGCGCCTTCACCAACGACGGATAGGTCGTGCTGCGGATCGTGTCCTCGAACGAGCTGCCGAACTTCTTCTCGCAGGGATTTCCCATGCCAGCGGACAGCAGGCCCGTGCTGCTACAGCCGAGGATGGCATTGATGAAAACGCCACTGTCGTTGCCGCCGATCGTCATGGTCACCAGTTCCGTCGACTCGCTCAGGGCGTCGAGCTGAGGCTTGACCCCGGGGTATTGGGGCTCGAAGTAATGACTCGTCTCCGCTGCTCCGCAGGTTACGTCCGTCAACTTCGCGCCCGTCTTCTTGGCGATCACGTGCGGGTAGTTCCGGGTGGAGCGCAGGCACAGGAGTGGTGCCGCGGGATCCGGGGGGAGAACGCCGGACGCGGCACTGTACGAATCGCCGAGCGCGACGTAGTTCACAGGCGCGGCCTGCGCGGGCGCTGCCCCGAGGGCCATGACACCGAAAACGGAGGCAGCGGCGACCAGACCGAACACATTGAGACCGCGAAACTTCATCCATCCTCCTCTTGAATTCAGAAACCCGGTGTTCCTGAGTACCTGATTGCTACCCGAACGAGGCTGAATCAAACATGAAGCCGGTGGATGCCCAGGGTCTCGACTTCGATCCGGTCGCTGTTGATCCGCTGGAAGTTCCTACCACCGCGGGCGAAGGTGTCGATGACCGCCAACGGGGTCCGGGCCAGGTCGAACTTCTCGTCCAGCCAGTCGGTGGGGCGCACGTGGTGGATCCCCACTTCGCGCGCGCTGGCGGAATCGTCGTATGCCCAGTCTCCAATGATCCGCCCCAGCCTGAACTCACGGTCGCCGGTCTGGGTCCAGACGAAAGTTCCCTTTGGCAGGTCAGCGAACCGGCTGAGCATCCTCCCCGCCTTCTCTCCGTGCTCGATCCCGGCGGCAGCGACTGCGTCATCCAGATTCGCCGGAGGCTCCGGAAGGTGATCGCCGATTCCGACCAATCCGCGCCCCACCCCGAACCGGGCACCCGCGAATTGCGATTCGTCCCGGTCCCGGGCACGCATCGGTGCGCGGTATGCCTTCATTCTCGACAATGCCGGTGGCCCACCCGCCGGTCAGGGGCGGATTACATCCGCGACCGGTGCGGGAAGACCGAACAGGTTGCCCTGAGCCAGGTCCACACCGGACCGCGACACCATCTCGAAGCTCTCCTCGTCCTCGACGTGTTCGGCGACCGTCGTCTTGCCGAGTGACCTGGCGACGCTGACGACCGCATCGATCACGACCTCGTCGATTTCAGATCTCGGCGGAGAGATGAACTCACCGTCGATCTTCAGATACTGCGCATGGATGCGCTTCAGGTAGGAGAACGAGCCGAACCCGGTCCCGAAGTCATCCAGTGCGAGATGGCAGCCCAGGTCCTGAACCTCGACCGAGAACCGGCGGGCCGCCTCGACGTCGACGATGGCCGACGTCTCGGTGACTTCGAACACGAGGCTGCCCGGATCGATGGGGCTTACCGCGAGCCGCGATCGCAGCATCTCGAGCAGGAGTTCGTCGTCCAGCGACTTGCCCGACAGGTTGACGCTCAGGCGGAGCGACTCGTGCCGTTCGAGGAGATCGAGCGACTTCCTGACCACGGTCCGGTCCAGCTCGTGAATCGACCCTTGCTGTTCGGCGGCCGCGAGAAACCTCTCGGGCAGAACTAGTTCGTCGCCGTCCCTCATCCTGACGAGGACTTCGTGCATCACGACGCTTCGGTCGGCGACCGACACGATCGGCTGGAGGTGGAGTTCGAGTAGATCGTCCGCGAGCGCATCCCGCAGCTTGACACCCCATTCGAACTGGCCCGGGTCATGTACCGCCTCATCGCCTCGGGAAACGACATAACGATCCTTTCCGTGGGTCTTGGCGGTCAGCCGCGCCCGGTCGGCAACCGTCATCAACTCGTCCGCCGACCTCTCGCCCGGCGATGCCAGACAGGCGACGCCGATACTGGCGGTGGTGGTGACCGGGACGCCATCGATCGGGACGACGAGGCCCCGGATCCGCTCGAGCAGGTCGCGAGCGACGCCGGCTCCTCCCTCCCGGTCTGCGCCGACGATGAAAAGTGCGAACTCGTCGCCCCCGAACCGACACATCTCGTCCGCGCTCGAGATACCACTCCGGATGGCACGCGCGAGGCTTCTTAGCAGGAGGTCGCCGTTCCTGTGCCCGTAGCGTTCGTTGACCAGACGGAAGTTGTCCAGATCGAACCTCAGGAGGGTCCCGCTGGTCCGCCCCACCAGGGCGTCGAGACGCTGCATGAAGCTCTCCCTGTCAACCAGGCCGGCGGCATGCCCGTCGTTGCCTTCGTCCAGGTTTTCGCCGTCGCCTTGCTCGCGTTCCGAGACGTCGCGGATGATGCAGGCGGTGCCACTCAGTCGTCCGTCGACATCCGATACCGGGGAAGTGATGGTAGAGGCGCGAAACCGGGTCCCGTCCGACCGGGTCCGCATGCCCTCGTGGAGGGTCCCGTTGCTCTCTCCGGCCAGAATCCGGTCGATCACGAGTTTGGTGTCCCGATAGTCGTCCCAATCCTGGAATTCCTCGGGCAGGCGTCCGACCACCTCGTCCGCCGAGTAGCCGAAGACCCTGGCCGCGCCTGGACTCCACGCGGTGATCCTGCCTTCGAGGTCCTGGACTACGATGGCATCGTGGGATGACTCCACCAGCGCGTCAAGCTGGGCACTCGCTCTCTCGGCCGTGACCTCCTCGGTCACGTCCCCACAGATCCCGTACATCTGGAGCGGTTCGCCGGACTCATCAACCACTACACCACCCTGCGTCGCCAGGATGAACTCGGAC
Organism: Solirubrobacterales bacterium; assembly: GCA_051305975.1. Taxonomy (GTDB): domain Bacteria; phylum Actinomycetota; class Thermoleophilia; order Solirubrobacterales; family 70-9; genus 67-14. The sequence goes on along the minus strand of JBPPMI010000162.1, from coordinate 7,683 downwards.
CCATCAGCCTTGATGGCGCGTTTCCGGTCGGTCCAGGAAGCCCCGTCTCTCAGGGCCTTGCCGATCCGCTCAGCCACGGATTTTCGATCGTCCGGATGGATTCGGTTGAGATACCTCTCGTAACTGGGTTCGACCGCACCTGGTTCGAATCCGAACACCCGGAACAGCTGATCGGTCCAGGTAACGGTGTTCGCCCTGATGTCCCACACCCAGCTGCCCCGGCCGGTGACGCGTTCGGCCTCGGCCATTCGGTCGACGATGGACTGGACTTCGCCCACTGCCGTGGAATCCGGGCCGGAGTCATCGATCAGAAACAGGCCGAATTCACCGTCCTCCAGCTCGAGCCGCCTGGACCTGACCCGGGCTCTCACCGAGCTGCCGTCCTGGCGCCGCCTCGAAATCTCGAACGAACCGTCTTCGCTCTGAGGAAATGTGACCCCTGGCAGCAGGTCCGTCAGGGGCCGTTCCCCGGCCCCGTTGCCGTTTCCGGTGCCCCCCAGCAGCGAACGTGCTTCGCCGCTCAAATGGACGATCGATCCGTCAGGCCGGGCAACCACGACCGCCCCAGGGACCGCGGCATAGATTCCCTCGATTGATGAGGCTGCCGGAATCATCAGTTCCAGCCTAGCGCCCGGACCGGGCGAGGCCATTCACACTCACCGCCTGAGAAGATCAGGTTTCTCGCTATCTGAGGGGGATCGGCTCGGTGGCTTGAATGAACACCGACGAGGTTTTCCTGGTGGTCCCCCTTGCGGTTTCCCACTTGACGAACCGTCCCATCGAGATGGTTTCGTCAGCGTGCCTCACGACCGTCCCCCGGGCCATGAAGGTGAACCTCGTGCGAACGCCCTCGTCGCTCACGGCTCTTACCTTCCATTTCGCCTTGCAGCTGAACGAGTTCAGCGCCGTGCGATCGCAGACCACCCGCGAGTAGCTGTCCCCGGTCAGGTGACGCTGGTATCTCACGCCGAGCCGATCGAAACGATCCGTCGCCATCGATTCACTGAGGCTCGCCGCCGCACTGGCCGTCCCACAGAACATCAGCGACAAGGCTAGAGCAATCCCGGTAGCCCATCCAATGGTTCCTTTCACGACACCCTCCTCTTTCGATTCCGACGAAGCCCTAAGGTTCGTTAGTAACTTACTCATGTATTACTAACATTCCTGCCGGATGACTTCAAGTGGGTCGGCGGAGGATCTTTTCCATCGACTTGCCTCTTGCCAGTTCGTCGACGAGCTTGTCGAGGTAGCGGATCTTCTGCATCAGCGGCTCCTCGATCTCTTCCACCCGGATACCGCAGACCACCCCGGTGATCAGTTCGCGGGAGGGATTGAGCTCAGGCGCCTCGGCGAAGAAAGTCTCGAAGTCGGTCTCCTTCTCGACCTGCTCCTCGAGGCCGGCCTGGTCGTATCCGGTGAGCCAGCGGATGATCTCGTCGACCTCCGCCCCGGTCCGTCCCTTCTTCTCCGCCTTGGCGACATAGAGCGGATAGACGCTGGCAAAGCTCATCTCGTAGATCCGGTGTCCGGCCATCAGGCCCGATTTTAACCCTCACGCCGGGGTTATAAGGCCCGCGCGTGCATCGACCGTGACCAGTTCCCCGGTCTTCAGGGCGGTCGTGGCGGCTTTGGTCCCCACCACGCAAGGTATCTCCAGCTCTCGCGCAACGGTGGCGGCGTGGCTCGTCTGCCCCCCGAAGTCAGTCACCACCGCCGATGCCGACTGCATCAGCGGGGTCCATTCGGGCAAAAGGTCCCGCGCGACCAGGATCTCGCCGGACTTGAATCCCGTTGCATCCGCCGGTGAGGCGACTACGCGGACCTCGCCAGTGACCGTCCCGACCATGGCGCACTCTCCGCGCACGAAAGAATCGACCGTGCCCGGCGCGTCGGAGCTGCCTGTTTCGGCTCGGCTCGTCCGGGGAGCCGGGCGCGCCTGAATGACCCACGCGACGTTGTCGTGATCGATGGCCCACTCGATGCTCTGCGGGGATCCCAGGATCTCTTCCGTCTTCAGCCCGAGTTCGACCAGCAGCCGGATCTCGAGATCGCTGAGGACCGGTGCGTCCTGGCGCTCGCCGGCAATTTCGTGGATGGCGGTGCCATCCCCCGGGTTCCTGTCGACCACGTACTCCTTGTGGGGAACCTTGCTGGCAAGAAGCGCATTCTCCGCCCTGCCGAAGACGAATCTGTCCGGCGACACGGACCCGCCGGTGACCGATTCCCCCAGCCCGAGCGACGCTTCGATCAGGATGTGGTCCGGATCACCGGTCACGGGATCGGTCGTGAGCAGTGTGCCGGCCTTGGCCGGGTCGACCTGCCGCTGGACGATTGCTGCGATGCCGGTAGTGAGTGCCGAGCGGCCATGCGTGTGCGAGTACCGGATGTTTCGCGCAGTGAAGAGCGAAGACCAGCAATGCTTGACCGACCGGATGACTTCGACCTCTCCCAGGACGTGCATCCGGGTCTCGAGCATTCCGGCAAAGGACACACTCGGGGCGTGTTCGGAAGTCGATGACGAGCGCACGGCGACCAGGGGCGACCCCAGTTCGCGGTAGGCCGCCGTCATCGCTTCCTCGATACCACCGGGAATCTCCGCGTTGACGATCTCTCCACGGATGTGGACTGAAGCGTTCTCCAGCTCGACCAGGTCGTGGATGTCGAGGTCGGAGAGGCGCTCGAGGATCCGGCCCCGCAGACCGGTGGTCCCGATGAAGGAGCGGTAGTCCTCTGCGCCGACGACGAATCCGGGCGGAACCGGGAGTCCGGCCCGCTTCAGCTGTCCGAGGATCGCCGCCTTGTGGCCGGCGACCGCTTCATCGTCCAGGGCCGATGCGCCCAGCTCTCGAATGTCTGTCGTAGTACGGCTGTTCACGCGGTCTCCCTCATTCACCAGTCCGGGGAACGACGATCACCGGGCAGGCCGATGACCGCATCACGCGGACCGAAGTGCCTCCCAGGAAGGTTCGCCTCACCGGTCCGTAGGATCGCGATCCGAGGACGAGCAGGTCGAGGTCGATCGAGGCCTCCGCCAGTTCATCCGCGGCGAACCCCGCTCGCACGTGGCCCGTCGCCCCGTCCAGGCCGGTTGCCGCGGTGGCATCGGCGACCTCCTTCTCCAGGTCGTTCTTCAGCAGGTCCCAGTAACCGAGGTCGGAAAAGCCCCCTCGCCCCGGCGTGACCGCGGCGGGCACCACACCGATCAGTTCCAGTGATGCACCGGTGGTCTCCGCCAGCTCCTTTGCGCAGGTGAGCGCGGCCCCGGATTCGGGCGCTGCGTCATAGCCGACTCCGATCTTTCCGAATCCTTCCTTCTTCGATTTGCTCCACCCGCGGGGGACGACGATCACGGGACAGGCCGCTCCGGAGACCAGGCGCGCGCCCGCGTCTCCCATGAGTACGCGTCCGATCGGCCCCATGTGGCTGGACCCGATCACGATCGCGCCGGCCTCGAGTTCCTCGGCGGCTTCCGTGAGTCCGCGGGGAACCGAGGTCTGGATGGACTTGAAGAAATGGAGGTCTTCATCAATCTCGGATTCCGCAAATTCCCGCATGCGGTCGAAATAGCTGTTGCGTGCGCCTTCCATCTCTTCCTGGCCCATGTAGAAGATGCTGTCCGAGTACACGCTGACGACGTGGAGCTCCGCTCCTTCGGCGTCGGCGAACAGACGCGCGAACTTGAGCGCATCCCGGGCCTCTTCGGTGTCTTCGATTCCGACGATCACGGTGTTCATGGTCATGCTCCTTCTTGTGCGATCGCGACTTTCCGGGCCACGATTTCCTCTGTTTTACGGATCATGCATACAGCGTGACGGTCGCGCGTTCCGCGATCATCGGTGAGACCGCGGGTCCCGCTCAGTAGTGACTACCGAGCCGATCAGCGGTCATACTCAGTTGTGTCCGACATGGCGCAAGGAGCTGCTCATGGTTGTTCAGCCCGATTTCAGCAAGGATTCACTCTCCGAGTCGCAATTGCGGCGCCTTCTCTCGGTGGGCCGGTCACTGGTCACCGAACTCGACATCGAAGCCCTGCTCGGCCAGGTCCTGGGGACCGCCAAGGACCTGACCGGGGCCCGCTACGCGGCGCTCGGCATCCTCGATCCGGAAAAGGCCTCGCTGGAACGCTTTCTTCATCTGGGCATCGACGAAGCAACGCGGAGGGGCATCGGCCCGCTGCCGGAGGGCCGGGGAGTCCTCGGTGAGCTGATCAGGAACCCGGAACCCCTGCGGCTTTCACGGGTCGGCGATCACTCCCGGTCCTACGGGTTCCCTCCGGGTCACCCGCCCATGAACTCGTTCCTGGGCGTTCCCATCCAGATCCGCGGCGAGGCGTTCGGCAACATCTACCTGACCGAAAAACCCGATGGAGAGCAGTTCGACGAAGTGGACGAAGCGATGCTCGTCGTTCTCGCGGACTGGGCGGCGGTCGCCATCGGCAACGCTCGTCTGTACGAACAGAGCGAAGGGCGTCGCACTGAGCTCGAAAGGGCGGTCCAGGCCCTGGAGGCCACTGTCTCGCTGGCGCGGGTCGGGGCCGCCGAGACCGACTTCGATTCCCTGCTGGAGCTGATCTCGAAGCGCGCGCGGGCCTTGATCGAGTCCCGGGTCCTGCTTCTCCTGTCACCGACAGGCGAAGGACCTCTTTCGGTGCTCGCCGCCGCCGGGGACGCCGACGTTGCCGTTCCCCAGAGGCTTCTGGCCGGGAGCGGCGTAATTCTCGCGGATGCGGAAACCGAGGGTCGGGTCCTCAGGCTAGATGGCAAGGCCCTGAAGCTCGAGAACTCGGGGTCGATCTCGACGGAGGCGGGTCTCGCGGTCCACATGGAGCACCGCGGCGAGAGCCAGGGGTACATCGTCGCGCTCGGACCGGAGGGCCGCTCCGGGTTCAGTCAGGACGACGAACTGCTGATGCAGTCCTTCGCGAGCAGTGCCGCCAGCTCGCTGGCTTCGGCCCGAAACGTCGAGCAGGATCGTCTCCGGATGACGATCGAAGCCTCGGAGCAGGAACGACGCCGCTGGGCCCGGGAGCTTCATGACCAGACCCTCCAGGACCTCGGCGCGCTGAAGGTGATGCTCGACAGCATGTTCGAAGACGCTGATGCCGAGTCGATGAAGCGCTCCTCGTCGGTTGCCGCGCGCCAGCTCGAAGAGACCACGAACGCCCTCGAGGCGCTGATCCACGAACTACGACCGGCGACGCTTGACGAACTCGGGCCGGCAGCGGCGATCGAAACTCTCATCCAGCGCGCCGGCAAGAGGAACGGCCTCGGTACCAAGACCCATATCGACCTGGCTTTCGAGGCCGGCCGGTCGTCCGCGAGGCTTTCTCCGGAGCTGGAATCCACGATTTTCCGGGTGGTCCAGGAGGCCCTCAACAACACGGTCAAGCACGCGGCCGCCGAAACGGCGTCGGTCTCGATCGTCGAGACAGACAACCAGATCACGGTATTCGTGGAGGACGATGGCGCCGGGTTCGATCCGGCGAAAGGCTTCGGCGGACGACTCGGGCTTCACGGCATGCGGGAGCGTGTTGCCCTCGCCGCCGGCCAGCTCGAAGTCGATTCCGCACCGGGCAAGGGGACCAGGGTCGAGGTCCATCTTCCGGTCATCACGGCGGAGGCCGATTAGACCGCTTCGAGGCCCTTTTCCCTGGCATAGGCGATCAGCTCGGCGCGGGACTTTATGCCGGTCTTCCGGAGGATGCTGGCGCGGTGGGTTTCGACCGTTCGTACGCTGAGCACGAGTTTGTCGGCGACTTCGGGATTCATGAACCCCTGTGAAAGCAGGCTCAGGACTTCGATCTCCCGCGGTGTGAGGTCGTCGGGCGGGCCGTCCGAATCCAGGGACGCGGTGAGTTCCGCTCCCAGCACCGGATTGAGGTAGGTCTGGCCGCCCAGTACTGCCCTCACGGCATCGACCAGCTCGCGGGCCGCGGAACTCTTGACCACGTACCCGCTGACCCCGGCCTTGAAGGCCGTCCTCACATACGCCGGTTCGGTCTGCATGGTCAGCACGATGATCCTGGTCTCGGGAGAGTTCTCGAAGATCTTGGGCACGAGCTCGAGGCTGGGCTTGCCGGGCATGTTCAGGTCGAGAACGAGGATCGACGGCTTGTGCCCCAGCACGTACCTCGCGGCATCCTCGGCGGTACCAGCCTCCGCGACGACGGCGATGTCCTCCTGCTTCTCGAGAACCATGCGGATGCCCTCCCGCACGATTTCATGGTCGTCCGCCAGGACGACGGTGATCTCTGCCGTTTCTTCTCCCGCTTCCATTCTGAGGGGGATTATTACTCGCCCGAGTGGTCGAGACTCGGTAGTGACCACCGAGAAACCCCGGTTCTCGTTGCCGAGGAACCTCATCGGAGCGCCTCGTATCGTCGTTCCAACAAACTTGGAGGTCCCGCCCGGATCTCGAACGAACAATTACGGGATGGAGCAGGAAAATGGACTCGAGCAAGACAGACCCGGTACGTGTGGTAATCGTCGGCGGCGGTGTTGCCGCCCTGGAGGCGATGCTCGCCATCCGTGATCTCGGGGGCAGACGGGCGACCGTCGTCATGTACGCGCCCCGCAAGGACTTCGTTCTCAAACCCCTGGGCGTCTCGGAAGCCTTCGGAGAAGGCAAAGCGACCACCTTCGACCTGGAGACCGTCGCCGGGAATGCCGGTGCCGATTTCCATCTCCGGAGCGTGCGGTCCGTCGACCGGCAGCACCGGAGGATCTTCCTGCAGGATCACTCCGAGGTTCCCTACGACTACCTGGTGATCGCCACGGGCACCAAGGCACTCTGGGTGGTGCCGGGCGCCAAGACCTTCTGGGGACTCCACGGACAGGAGGTCATTTCGGAACTGATGGGTTCCATGGACCTCGCGGAGAACGGCGGGCGGGTCCTCCTGACGATGCCGGAGCCGGCCGTCTGGCCCCTGCCGATCTACGAACTGGCGCTCTTCCTGGCCGCGGAGTTCCGACGAGCGGAAACGGAAGCGAAAGTGGGGATCGTGACGCCGGAGAGAGCGCCGCTGACCGCCTTCGGTCCCGAGGCCGGCAAACAGGTCTCGGACCTGCTGGAGCAGCACTCGATCGAGTTCATTCCGGACACTGCACCGATCGAATTCGCGGACGGGATCCTGAAGACGTCGGATGAGCCGTTGGCCGCAAAGGCCGTGGTCACTCTTCCCCGCCTGGTCGGAAGACAGCTCGGAGGACTCCCGTTCGACGACACCGGTTTCCTCCCGGTGGACGAGACGGGATTGATCGACGGTTGCGGCCGCGAGTACGCGGCCGGCGACGTCATCGCCCATCCGGTCAAGTTCGGCGGCGCCGCCACGCAACAGGCCGACCTCGTCGCGGCCGCCATTGCCGCCGAAGCATGGGGCACACCGGCACCTTCGACCAAAGTTCTCGACCTCGAGGCGACGCTCCTCACCCCCGACGGGGCCTTTCACCTCGGCCGCGTCGAAGGGGCCGGCGAGGCCGACGACGAATGGACTCCCGACCAGAAGATCCGGGGCAGGTTCCTCACGCCCGTACTGACCGGCGAGGCCGAAAGAAAGGTGACTCGAAATGACTGATGACTACCGTCCCAGGGTGCTGGTGCTCTACGCGTCCACGCACGGCCAGACCGCAAAGATCGCATCCAGGCTGGCCGCCTCGCTGGGTACGAACGACCTGACGGTCGACG
>JBPPMI010000161.1:0-13347 GCA_051305975.1 Solirubrobacterales bacterium | reverse complement strand
TGCCGAAGATGCGATGCGGGGAAACGAGGCCTCCGTACGGACCGCGGGGCGCCTTGATCGGCGGCCTCTCGATCACGGTGGCGTCGTCCTCACGGTTGATCGTCGACCTCACCTTGGAAAGCGAGCGGCTGATCCTCTCCGAGCCGGGGAGTCCGACCATCGAAGGCACCATGTCCACGTGGGGCAGCAGCCGGCTGATCCTCGTCGCGACGTTGACCGGGAACCGGGGCAGCGACCTGGCCCAGTGGACGAGGAGCTCGGTGCCGTCCGGGATGCCCGTTGCTTCGTCCACATCCACGGGAGGATCGACCTCCCGGGGCTCAATTGTGAGGTCATAGATCGCCGACATGATCTCGGCCCCCGAGAGGCCGTCCACGGCGGCATGATGGGTCTTGCTCAGCAGCGCGACCCGTCCGTTCTCCAGACCCTGGATCAGGTAGACCTCCCAGAGAGGGCGCGACCGGTCGAGCCGCCGCGAATAGATGCGGCCGGCCTGCTCGAGAAGTTGTTCCCGGCTCCCCGGTGCCGGCAAGGCGATCTCCCGAACGTGGTACCCGATGTCGAAGTGCTCGTCGGTGACCCAGTAGGGGCGATCGAGGTTGAACGGGACCTCGGCCAGTCGCTGGGTGAAGGGTGGCACGAGGTGAAGCCTTCCACCGACGACTTCGGTCAGGGTTTCGAGAGTGAGCTTGCCGCCGGGCGCGGTGGACGGGTCCAGGATGGCCAGTCCACCGACGTGACCGTAGTTCCGGTCGCTCTCGATCGCGAGGAAGTTCGCGTCCAGCCCGGAGAGCTGCTGGATGCTCATGTCAGACCCGGTTCGGGTCCAGCTCGGCGGCGAGGATCCGCCAGATCCTCACGTCCACACCCATGCCGAGATGGGAACTGTCGACCTCGATGTGCTCGGCCGCCCGGTCGAGGCAGGCCTCGTACTTGACGACCGTGTCGCTGCGCGAGTAGAAGGAGATGAAACGGACTTCTTCGGGGAACTTGCGGAGGAACTCGGCGCGCGCCGTACGGCAGCAGTCACCGTTCATGCATTCGCGGCTCAGCAGGCCGGGCACACCGACCGTTCCCAGGCCCCCGACGATCCCGATCGAGGGCCAGACCCTCGGATGCACGTCGGTCTGGCTGCGGAGCGGGGAGCCGAGCGTGACCAGGGTCTCAACCAGGTCCGGCCGGCGAATCGCGAGGACCTTGCCGATGGCCCCACCGCGGCTCTGGCCGATCACAAGGGCGCGGCGCCCGTCGGCTTCGACCGCCACTTCGAGGCGCCGCTCGACGGCACTGACCGTCTTCTCCATGCAGTCGACGTTCCAGCGGATGCCGCTTCGCACCAGCTCGAAGTCACCTTTTCGCAGCCATTTGGCCATCCGGGTCAGACTGGGATCCCCCGCCAGGAACCCCGGAATAAGCGTCACCGGCCTGCCCTCGCCCTCCGGTGGCGTCGGCCACGAGGCCTCCCGTGAGGTCGAGCGCCATTCGTCAAACATGTTCTTCCCGGGCAGCTTCGTGATGCCCGGGAACGGGATGGGTGGGGAGATACCGATGGCCATTGTCTATCGCTTGATCCGGATGACCACGCGGGTCACCTTCGACTTGTTTCCCAGCTTGTCGCGAGTACGGACCTTTATTACCTTCTTGCCCTTCTTTCCAATCTTCTTCGGCTTGGGCACTGACTTGCGATTCAGGCCCACCCCCGCACTCCCGTCCGGAAGCTTGACGTCGGGTCGACCGACGAACCTGACCCTGACCTTGCCGCGGAACGTGTTCTTCTTGCCCTTGACCCGCTTGCCCTTGAGCACGACCTTCGGGGCCTTCGGGCCGGAACGGTCGATCTTCACGGCCGGACTCGGGTCCGAATACGAGGTAACGGTTGTACGGACCTTGGAGATGTTCGTAGCCGGAATGACCGTCCGGTTTCGCACCTTGTACCGGTAAGTGCCCTGCTTCTCGCCCTTCAGCAACTCCTGGTTGCCCTGGATGGTCATGCTGACGGTTCCCGCATCGGCGCCGCCGGCTGCCTCGAACCGCTGAAGCTCGAAATTGGTGTCGTCGGCTTCGGTTCCGACCCACGAGAGGCCGAACTCGCCCCGGTTGGCTGCCTCTCCGATGAGGAGGGGTTCGGCTGGCCTCAGTTCAGGGAACTTGCGTGCGTACGCCTTGAGGCGAACCACGTCCTCGGGGAGGATGAAGCCCGTGTCCGTCATGGCCTCGGCCGCGGCGCTGTACTTCTGGACGTAGTCGAGGTAGTCGGTGTAGAGGGATTCCAGCTGTGTCTTCGGGAAGGGCGTGCTCGATCCGAGCAGCCCGCAGAATGCGGAGAACGGCGATCCGCCGGTAACGGCCACGTTCGTCCCGTCGTTGACCGCGGTCGGGACCGTTACCTCGGGGTAACGGATGCCGCCCAACGCGATTCCGAACCGGTCACGCTTGAGGATCCTTTCTGGATTTGCCTGGGACGGTCCCGCGGCCGGGTCGTAGGCGGGATTGGCGACGTATTCGCCGCGCGGTGCGATCGGCGGCGCCGCACCACCACCGGACCAGGCCACGAGATCCTTGATCGCCTTGTTCTGCGTGTAGGGCCACTGGACCAGTGACAGCGGAAACTTCTCACAGGTCACGGTCAATGAAAGGAAGTCGCGGGTGAGGACCGCGTTGATGTTGTCGAACGCGATCCGAGACAGGTGCGAACCGGCCGCGACTTCCCAGTGCCGGATCGCCGACGTGTCGGGGAAGTTCGCGGTCGTGCGTTCCGTGCGGTTCTCGGTCTCACTCAGGATCCGGACTACCTTGTCGTCGGAGCGATCGGTGCGAAGGGGCGATCCGCAGACCGTCAGCAGGTACGCGTCGAGCATCTCGTGGAGAGGTTCGAACCGGTTGTAGTGATTCGCGAGGCGGCCGCAGGACTGCGATTCGCCGGAAGCGATCACCTTGTCGACGTTGATTCCGCCCATCGGGTCGGGACCGGTGCCACCGCCGCGAACCGCATTGATCGCGGCCGCGAAGACATCGTACGACAGGGCGTCCTGGTCGAGACCGGTACCGGTCGGCACGGCGTTCGGCGGGGTGCCGATGACCGTCAGGTCACCGTACCGGGCGGCGTCGAATGCCTTGAGCGAGTTGACGCCCGTGTTCTGGGCGGTCACTCCGACGAAGGTGTAGCCGTTCTCGAGGAGGAAATACGGATCGCCGAACCAGTTCCATTCCAGGTCCCGGGTGGCGGTGACGTTGTTCCATTCCGCAACCACCTGGCCGTTTGCGTCGGCTGGATTCGCCGGACGCCGCACCACGATGCGGGTCTTGAAGTCGTACTTGCCGTCATTGTCGGCGCCGCCGGTTTCGATCGGCTCCGCGTTCTGCGTGACCGGGCCGGAAGTGTCGTAGCGGAAGGCGTCACCCGAGATGAAGAACTCCTCTTCGACGTAGCCGTACTTCGCGAGGTCGATGTCGGTTGCGAGGAACGGATAGTTGGTCGCAGTGGTCGCGACCGGACCCGTCACGTTCGGCACCGGTGCATCTCCGGGAGCTGCGTTCGCCTGCCCCGCACTGAACAGAACGGTTCCAGCAGTTATCGCAATTGCCGCAGTAAAGCGAAGCCTCATTGGTTCCCTCTCCGTTTGACCCTTCCCTGCAGCCACGCTACCACGGATGCTCGGCGGTTTTGGGGTCGCCAGCGTGGATCAGGACGTCAGGATCCGTTCCACATGTTCCTTATTCTTTGCTCGACGTGGCTACCAATCCCCAAACTGTGGATTTGATGCACCTCGGCTTCCCGAAAGCGATGGGAGCCCACCTGATGGACGATGTGATCGTCGATCCCGGCTCCGAGAAGACGGTCGACCGGGTGGTTGAAGCACTGGATGGCATGACCCCGCGGGCGATTCTTCTCACGCACATCCACTTCGACCACGCCGGCGGCACCGGGCGCCTGGTCGAGGAGTACCCCGACGTCGAGGTCTGGGTCCACCAAAAGGGTGCGCCGCACATGATCGACCCGGAGCGCCTGGTCGCCAGCGCCCGCAAGGTCTTCGGCGAATACTTCGACATGCTCTGGGGAGAGGTGGTTCCCGTCCCGGAAGACAATGTGAGAGTCCTGAAGGGCGGAGAGAACGAAGGTGACTGGGAGGTCGCCTACACCCCCGGCCACGCCAAGCACCACGTCTGCTATCACCACCTCCCCACCAGGACGGTTTTCACGGGGGACGTGACCGGCGTCCGGATCGACGGAGGCCCCGCGTTCCCGCCGACTCCCCCTCCCGACATCGATCCTCCGCTCTGGCACGAATCGCTCGACATCGTTTCCGCGTGGGACCCGGCAAGAATCGCATTCATGCACTTCGGCCAGAGCACCGACGTGCAGAACCAGGTGGCGATGATGCATGAATCGCTCGACCAGTTCACCGAGATTTCACAGGTCACTGACGCTCCCGGGATGACCGAGTGGATACGTGCGTGGGTCACCGAACGTGGTGGAGAGGACTCGGTCGATGACTACTGGCGGGCGGGTCCGTTCGAAGGAATGTGGGCGGGCTTCGACCGTTACTGGTCGACAACTGCTTCCACAGCCGAATAAGGGTATGGCTATGGGTCATATGAACCTGAAGCGTCTTGTCGCAACTCTCGGAACCCTCGTCGCAATGGCCATTGCCCTGCCGCAGGCCACTTCCGCCGGCCCGAAGTTCATCGGTGACACCGTAGACCCCGGAATCACCGATGGCACCGCGACCCTCGAGTTGTCAGAGGCCCGCACCCTCTGGAAGTCAACCGGCATTCGGAGATACAGATTCTCGATCCGGGCGGCCTGCTTTTGCCCCTACCGCGATCCGGTCAAGATCACGGTTCGCGGCAAGAGGATCGCGCTTTCCAACCGGAACTGGTTCGGGCCAGAGGCCGTTCCCCAGCTGTTCAGATTCATCCGGGAAGCCATCGAGGGCGAATCCGCCATGCTCACCGTGAAGTACAACCAGACCAGGGGCTTCCCGAAGCTCGTCTCGATCGACCGTGACCGGATGATGGTCGATGAAGAGATTTCCTACAGGATCACGAAGTTCAGTCGAATCAAGCCGAACTGAGCCAAATGAGGATCAGGTCCTGACGTCTGTCTCCACGCTTCGCGCGGAGGACAGGCGGCGAGACCTTGGGGCTTGACGGCTTCGTTAAAATGGCTGTACCCCGCCGAATGAACTCGCGGGACAACGAAAGGCGGAATCTTGAGCGACACGACTGAGACTGCAATCCTCGCCGGTGGCTGCTTCTGGGGCCTCGAAGAACTGGTCCGCAAGCGTGACGGCGTCATCTCCACGAGGGTCGGATACTCGGGCGGCGACGTGCCGAACGCGACCTACGGCAACCACGGCACCCACGCCGAGGCGATCGAGATCGTCTTCGACCCGGAAGTGACCTCCTACCGCGACCAGCTCGAGTTCTTCTTCCAGGTCCACGATCCGACGACGAAGGACCGCCAGGGCAACGACCGGGGCGCCAGTTACCGCTCCGCGATCTATTACCTGAGCGACGAACAGAAGCAGGTAGCCGAAAACACGATCGCCGACGTCGACGCCTCCGGACTGTGGCCGGGGAAGGTCGTGACCGAGGTCGAACCGGCAGGCCCGTTCTGGGAGGCCGAACCCGAACACCAGGATTACCTCCAGCGGTACCCGAACGGCTACACCTGTCACTTCGTGCGGCCGGGCTGGAAGCTACCGAAGCGGGAATCAGTCAGCTAGAAGCTCGGCTGTGAAAGGTCTTCAAGCGCGGCCAACGCGTCCCCTGCCTTTTCGGCCGGGACGAGCAGGTGGTCGTGATGGAGGCCCGCCAGCACGTTGCAGCTGATGCCTGCGTCGGCGAGACAGCGGCTGAAGGATGCGGTCAGCCCGACCTCCTCGAGGGTCGAATCGACCCGGAGTGTGATCCAGGCGGCCACGTAGTCGTATTCGAGCCCGAAGTTGTCGGCATCGCTTTGGTCGATAACCACGGTCGTTCCTTCAGGTTCGCGCACGCTGGCGTGGACCTCGACCGCTTCAAGGCTGAAGTCGGGCTGACGCACGAAGACGAAACTACCTGGAACCAGTTCGGGTTTCAGATCCCTCATACGGCGGGCAGAACGTCAGGCGGCGCGGCGTTCGTCGTCTTCGTCGCGGCGACCGCCACTGATCACGCGGAGCTTGGCGGGCTCGTTCGCCGGGGTGTCGGTGTCGATCTCGATCACGACGGTTTCGGTCGAATCGCAGAACGGGCACGGGGCGCCGTGGAAGATGGGAACCTCACAAATGGAGCAGACAACCGTCATTTTTTCGCTCATAACCCGAACGACTCTAGGCGGCCGATCGGCGGAAAAGCCGGTCAGGCGGCGAAACGCGCCTCCGAGCGGGCCTTTCGCTTGGCGGCTTCGACCTCGCGGTCCTTCGGTGGGGCGTTCGTCACCAGGCGCTCCAGCAAACGGGCCGAGACCTCGGTGATCTCCGCCACCGCGTCGTCGAAGGCCTCCTGGTTCGCCTGCGAAGGCTTCGTGAAGCCGCTGATCTTCCTCACGTACTGGAGCGAAGCGGCGCTGATCTCATCCTCTTTGGCCGGAGGATCGAAGTTGTAGAGAGTTCGGATATTTCTGCACATGAATCAATGGTAGAAGGACTCGACCATGCTGGCTACCCCCAGCAGCTTCGTTTCGGAACCGGGCAGCCCGACGATCTGGAGTCCGGCAGGCAGACCGTCGACCTTCCCGATCGGGACAGAGACGACGGGCCATCCCGGCTGGCTGAGCGAAGTCACGCAACTGAGCAAGGCAGTTCGCTGGAGGCCCCGGTCCCCATCGAGCGACGGAGCGATCCCCGGAGTCGTCGGTGCCAGAAGGACGTCGCAGCCTTCCATCAAATCCCGGTAACCGGCGACGATCCTTTCCCGCTCCTCCTGTGCGTCCTCGTATTCGGTCGAGGTGATCTTCCTTGCCTCTTCGAGACGATCCCGGACCTGGTCTTCGTATTCGTCTTTCAGGGTTTCGAACCACCCAGCGTGGACCTGCGCCACCTCAAAGAGCTGGACCGTACGATGAACCTCGTCGGTGATCGCGGGATCGGGAATCTCGACGCCGGTCAGCGTCGCCCCCTGTCCAGCGAGCCATTCCCCGACCTCGCCGGTCAGCCGGGCCACATCCGTTCCACTACGAGACACCAGCGCATCCGCAATCGCCACGCGGAGACCTTTCGGATCTGCAGGTGGGTCGGGTTCCGCATCGGGATCACCCGACAGGGCGGCCATCAGGATCGCGGCCCCTCCGGAGGTCCGCGCGATCGGGCCGACCACGTCGTAAGACCCGGCCAGCGGGAAAACACCGTTCATCGGAACGAGGCCGAGCGTCGGCCGAACCCCCACCACGCCGCAGAGTGCCGCCGGCACACGAATCGATCCGCTCGTGTCGGTTCCGAGACCACCGAGGGCCATGCCGGAAGCAACAGCAGCCGCCGGACCCGAGCTCGATCCACCAGAAACCCGGGAAGGGTCATGCGGGTCGTGGCAATCGCCCCGGTGCGAATTGCGGCCGTCGATTCCGAACGCGAACTCGTTGGTGCTCCCCTTGCCGATGACGATCGCGCCCGCTGCCCGCAAGCGAGCGACGGACTCCGCGTCGGACACCGGCATTCGTGACCAGTTCGCTGAACCCGCGGTGGTCGGCATCCCGGCGACGTCGATCACGTCCTTCACGCAGATCGGTACGCCGAACAGCGGTGGCCGACGCTTCCGTTTGTCCGCGGCCTTCGCCTGGGCCAGCGCACCTTCCCGGTCCACATGGATCCAGGCGTTGATCTTCGGCTCGGCTTCGTCGATCCGCGATAAGACCGTTTCCATCAGCTCGGCGGCCGACAGATCACCTCCTGCGAGGCGTTCCTGCGCCTCACTTATCGAAGGAAGTGAGTGGTCGGCGAAGCTCACATGCTCAAGCTGGATCGACCGAGTCGACGAACAGGTCCACACCGAGTTCGGCACCTTCGCCGTCGGCCGCGTACGGGCCGAAGTCGGTGACGCCCGACGCCTTGAGGACGTCTTCGCAGAGAAGGGACTGGCCCGTGTACTCCCGGCTGTCCTGGGTGAGCACGTGATACGCGGCGTCGGCGTATATGGCGGGTGTGCGAGCCATCTTCATCGCGGCATCACCGCCGAGAAGGTTCTGGACCGCAGCGGTCGCGACGAGCGTGCGTGGCCAGAGTGCGTTCGAAGCAACGCCGTCCTCGCGCAATTCCTGGGCCAGGCCGAGCGCCGCCAGGGTCATCCCGTATTTCGCGATCGTGTATCCGGTGTGCGGAGCGAGCCACTTCGGTTCGAGTGTGATCGGTGGGGACAGCGTGAGGATGTGCCCGTTCGAGCTCTTCCTGAGATGCGGCACGGCGGCCTTGCTCAGCGCGTAGGTTCCGCGGACGTTGATGTCCTGCATCAGGTCGTAACTCTTCATGCGGAGGTCGTCGACGTTCGAGAGGTCGATAGCGCTGGCGTTGTTCACGCAGATGTCGATCCCGCCGAACCGCTCCACGGTTTGCGCGACCACGTCTTCGATGCTCTCGTCGGACCGCACGTCGCCGACGATCGGCAGGGCCGTGCCTCCGGCGTCCTCGATCTCGGCGGCTGCGGTGAAGATCGTGCCTTCGAGCTTGGGATGCGGCTCTGCGGTCTTCGCCAGCAACGCGACGTTGGCTCCGTCAGTCGCTGCTTTCAGGGCGATCGCCAGACCGATCCCCCGGCTGCCGCCGGAGATGAGCATGGTCTGGTCGGACAGGTTTCGGGTCTCTACGTTGTCGGTCATCGAGAAATAGCTTAGGCCGGAAGGCCACAAGGTCGTCGACCGGGATCAATCGTTGACCGGCACTTGGTGCCGGGTAGACTCGGGGAAATTCTTGCCCCCGTCCTGATTGGAGTCAAATGAGCAGCTACGCAGTCGTGAACCCGGCAACCGGTGACAAAGTCCAGGAATACCCGGAGATCACCGACGCGGAACTCCAGGAGACGATCGGCAAGGTCGACGGTGCCTACTGGAACTGGTCGCAGAACTCTTCGCTGGCCGACCGGACCGCTTTGATCAGGAAGGTCGGGGAACTCCACGTCGAGCGACGTGACGCCCTCGCGGAAATCATCGTCCGCGAGATGGGCAAGCCGGTCGAGCAGGCCCTCGGAGAGATCGATTTCTGCGGCGACATCTACGGTTTCTACGCCGACAACGCCGAGGAGTTCCTCGCCGACGAGCCGATCAAGCTGCTGGCCGGTGAAGGCACCGCGATCATCCGGCGCGCCTCGATCGGTCCGCTCGTCGGCATCATGCCGTGGAACTTCCCGTACTACCAGGTAGCCCGGTTCGCCGGACCGAACCTGACCGTCGGCAACACGATCCTTCTGAAGCCCGCGCCGCAGTGCCCTGAATCAGGCGCGGCCCTCCAGCAGATCTACGAAGACGCCGGGTTCCCCGAAGGCGCCTTCGAGACGATCCTCGCGACCAACGACCAGATCGCCGACGTCATCGCCGACCCCCGCGTCCGCGGCGTCTCGCTCACCGGATCGGAACGGGCCGGTGCGGCAGTCGCCGAGATCGCCGGACGCAACCTCAAGAAGGTAGTCCTGGAACTCGGCGGTTCCGACCCCTTCATCCTGCTCGGAACGGACAACCTCGACGAAGCGATCGAAGCGGCATCCGACGCCCGCCTCGACAACACCGGACAGTCGTGCAACGCAGCCAAGCGTTTCATCGTCGCCGACGAGCTCTACGACGAGTTCGTCGAGGGGCTCACCGCCAAGATGCGCGAGTCCCAGACGGGTGACCCGACGTCGGAGGACACCGCGATGGGTCCGCTTTCGTCCACAGCAGCGGCCGACCGCCTCAAGGAGCAGCTCGACCGGGCCGTGGCCGGAGGCGCGACTATCGTTGCCGGTGGTGAGAAGGAAGGGAACTTCATCGAGAGCACCGTCCTCACTGACATCACCAGCGACAACGACGCCTACCACGAAGAATTCTTCGGGCCGGTGGCTTCGATCTACAAGGTCGGATCCGAGGAAGAAGCCGTCGAACTGGCGAACGACACCCCGTTCGGCCTCGGCTCGTACGTCTTCACTAACGACCCCGACCAGGCTGCCCGTGTCGCCGACCGGATCGACGCCGGGATGGTCTACGTCAATGGCACCCTGCTCGACGGCGCGGAACTACCGTTCGGCGGAGTCAAGCGTTCCGGTTTCGGCCGCGAGCTCGGCAAGTACGGAATCGACGAGTTCGTAAACAAGAAGCTGATCCGCACCCTGAAATAACAACCATTCCCGGGCCCGCCGATCGGTGGGCCCGGTGAAATCGGAATAGAACTAGTTGCCGATGCTCGAGTTGGTGATTGCAGCCACAGCGACGATGCTCGCAACGGGAATCGGGGCGATCCCCGTGATTCTCATGGGGGCCCGGGCGGCAACGCTCCGCCCGTTGCTTCTCGGAATCGCCGCTGGCGTGATGATCGTCGCCTCGATACTCGGGTTGATCCAGCCGGCGCTGGACCGGGGTTCGGTGTCTCAGGTGCTCCTCGGCCTCGCACTCGGCGTCGCCTTCCTCTTTGCCGCGCGCGCCCTGATCGCGAAGTCCGAACGCCGAACCCACGTGATGGCCACCGGCAACACCTCGCTCCTGGTGTTCCTCGTCCTGTTCGTCCACAGCCTGCCGGAAGGCCTGGCCGTCGGAACGGCCTATGCGGAGGACCCGGCGACTATCGGACTGTTCATCGTCCTTGCCATCTCGATCCAGAACATCCCGGAAGGCACAGCCGTGGCGATCCCTCTCGCCGCGGAGGGTGCCAGCCCCCGGCGGCAGGTCGTCGCCGCCATCCTGAGCAGCGCCCCGCAGCCCATCGGGGCAGTGCTCGCCTTCTACCTGGTGGAGTCGGTGACGGGACTACTGCCTGTCTCGTTCGGATTCGCCGCCGGAGCGATGCTCACCCTGGCCGCGATCGAACTCGTCCCCCAGGCAGTTCGCGGCGGCGTGAAACTGGCTTTTGCCGGGATCGCCGGCGGGATCGGGTTGATGATCTTCCTGGACTCACTGCTTCACATATGACGCAGCATCCGGCAGGACCTCACGTCGCGATCGGTATGGCGATTGCGAGATACACCGCAATCGAGAGCAGGTCCTGGACGATCGTCGCAAGAGGTCCGGCACCGAATGCCGGATCAGTGCCGAAGTGCGCGAGCACCCTTGGCAGGACGGTGGCCACCGTGGTCGCCATGGCGCAGCTCGCGAACAGTGCCAGAGCGACGGCCAGGGCCACCTTCTCATCCCCCCAGCCCACCAGGGCGAACGGGTAGAAAGCGGCGCCGACCAGTACCCCCATGATCACGCCGGTTGCCATCTCTCGACGGACCACCTTCTTCATGTCGATGTTGGCGCTCATCCCGCGGATGAGGAGGGTCTCGGTCTGTGTCCCGACGGCGTCCGCCATATAGACGACCGCCGGCACGAAGAACGCCAGCAGAACCTTCGCGTCGAGCTGGGCTTCGAACGATCCGACGAGGATCGCCGAAAGCATGGCGCCGACCAGACCCACCAGCAGCCACGGGAGCCGATGGCGCAACCGTCGACGGATCGGCTCCTCGGCCGCAAGCCTGGCGCTGTTCGTACTGGCCAGGTAGCCACCGAGCCGGGCGACGTCTTCGTCATGGTTCGTGAGGAGGTGTCCGATGAGCTGGTGGGCCGGGACCAGCCCGGAGAATTTCCCTTCGTCGTCCGTGACAGCGAGGTTGGCCTGGCCTTCCCGGGCCAGCTGCCAGGCGGCGGCTTCCCCGGTCGTCCCGGGCTCGAGCACGACCGGGCTGGAAGTGACGAGTTCCGAAAGCCTGGCGTCGGGTGCGGCTTCGAGCAGCTCGTTCAAGCGCAGCATCCCGACGAGGTTTCCCTCCTCGACCACGACGATTTCTTCAACCTGGTCGAACCTGCGACCCACCATGGAATCGCGCACGTGGCCCGCGGAATCGGTCGGGAGGTAAATCGGCACATTGCTGGTCGCTCCGAGTCGCAGATCCCCGGCGAATCGGTTCCGGCTTTCCCCGTCCGGGGCTGCCCCATTCACTGACGACTACAGCTGCAGGGACTTGAGCGTCAGAAAGTCATCGATCCCGTACGGACCGAGTTCCCTGCCGTGTCCGGACATCTTGCGGCCGCCGAACGGCGCGAGCGGATTGAACACGCCGCCATTGATTTCGACCTGCCCGGTATCCATGCGACGGGCGACCCGCTTGGCGCGCTCCTCGTCACCCGACCACACCCCGCCGGCCAGGCCATAGCGGGTCGCGTTGGCGAGGTTGACCGCATCTTCTTCGTCGTCGTACGCCATGATCACCAGGACCGGGCCGAAAACCTCTTCCTGGGCGATGGTCATGCCCGGAGTCACGTCGCTGAAGACCGTCGGTGACACGAAGTAGCCCTGGTCGAGGCCCTCGGGGGCAGCGGAACCGCCGCAGACCAGCTTCGCCCCTTCTTCGACTCCCTTGTCGATCAGGTTGCGAACGCGTTCTCGCTGGATATCGGAGACCAGTGGCCCCAGGTCCGTTTCCGGATCGGACGGGTCACCGAGCCTGACCTGCACGACGGCGGCCTGGGCGATCGCTTCGACCACCGGCATTGATTCCCGTGGCACGAGCATGCGGGTCAGCGCCGAGCAGGTCTGGCCGGAGTTGATGAAGCACTTCTGGATGCCGTCGACCACGGCGGTTTCGAGGTCGGCGTCGTCGAGGATCACATTGGCCGACTTGCCGCCGAGCTCGAGGGTGACCGGTTTGACCGAAGCCGCTGCGAGTTCGCTGACCCGACGGCCGGCTGCGGTGGATCCGGTGAAGGACACGGCATCGACCCCGGCATGGGTGACGATCGCTTCGCCGATGACCGGCCCGGTGCCGGTGACCATGTTGAAGACACCGGGCGGTACCCCGATCTCCTCCATGATCTCGGCCAGTACGAACGCGCTGAGCGGGGCGACTTCACTCGGTTTCACCACGATGGTGCAGCCCGCGGTCATCGCTGGCGCCACCTTGGCGGCGATCTGGTGGAGCGGGTAGTTCCAGGGGGTTATCGCTCCGACCGTGCCGACCGGTTCCCGCACGATCAGCGAGTTGCCGATGGTCTCCTCCCACGGCAGGTGCTCGACCAGGTGCTCCATCGACATGAAAGAGATAGCGGGCAGCCCCGCCTGGATCATCATCGCCTGCTGCATCGGACTCCCGAGTTCCTGCGAAATCAGGGAGGCGATCTCCTCCGATCGGTCCTGCAGACGCACTCCGATCCCCGTGCAGAAAGCGGCGCGGTCATTCGGTGAGAGTTCGCGCCACGGTCCGAAAGCAGCG
>JBPPMI010000160.1:0-9682 GCA_051305975.1 Solirubrobacterales bacterium | reverse complement strand
CTCGGCACTCATGATCTCCGAACCGGCGGGGTCCGGGAAGGCGCCGTCGGTGGCGATGGTCTCCCCGTCCTGGGCCGCGCTGCCGTGGGCCGAGTACTGCTTGACCAGCTTGGTGAAGTTCTCGTCGGAATCGTCCTTCGCGAGCGCCGCCTCGACCGCGTCGGTGTCCTTCTGGTTGTCGGTGACGATCAGCCTGATGTCACGCGTCTCCGGCTTGACGAATGTTTCCTTCTGCTCTTCGTAGTAGTCCTCGAGCTCGTCCTCGGGTACCGAAGTGACGCCCTTGGTGATCGATTCCTCGATCTTCCGGCTGAGCACCTGCAGCTTCACCCGGGAAAGCACTTCCTCCTCGGTGAATCCACTGTCCTTCAGGAACTTCTGGTAGGCGGCGTCGTCCGGGAACTGGTCCTTGCGGATCGTCGCGAACTCGTTGTCGATCTCGCGGTCGGTCGCGGTGATGCCGAGTTCGGCGGCCTCGCCGGTCAGCCACGCCTGGTCGAGAAGGTCGTTGAGGGCTGCTTCCTTGACCTGCTCGTACTGGTCGTCACCGGGCTTCGGGGCTTCTTCGAGCCCGCCACGCTTCCAGGTCTGGACGAAGGTCCGGTCGTAGTCCTCCTGGCTGATGTCTCCGAGGCCGTCGGGCACTTCCTCGACCAGGGCGACGTCTCCTGAGGGAACACTGGGCTGCGTTACGCCACCGTTGGCGATCGCAATTCCTGCGAAGACGATCACAAAGATCGCTCCGAAAAGTACCAGCCCGAATTTCCGTGCTCCGCTCATGCAGTAAACCCTCCTGAGGGTAAGTCTTGTAAGGCCTCCACTACGAATTGGAGAGCATATCTACATGAACCTCAAGAGAACCTCAGCGGTGCGCTGCAAGTGAGTCTGCAAGCGCCGTGATCGCGGCGAGCCTGACTTCCGGATCCGTGTCGACCCGGATCGACATCTCGTGCGCCTTCCAGTCGTACAGGGCGCCTTCGACGTCCTGTCTGACCAGCTCGGCGGCTTCCGAGTCCCGTTCGATCCCGGTCACGGTCACCCTCCCTCCACGGAACTGGACGGCCTCCGCCCCGGCCTCACCGAGGTTGATCCGGGCGGTCTGGAGGGTGATCAGGTTCTCCACCTCGGGCGGCATCGGGCCGAAGCGGTCGCCCAGTTCGTCCCGGATCTGCCGCAGTTCGCCCGGACGGCGGGCCCCGGCGATGCGACGGTGGACGTCGATCTTGGCGGCTTCGAACGGGATGTACGACACCGGCAGGTAGGCGTCGACACCGACGTCGAGCCGGACCGGCTCCGCTGCCTCCTCCGCCGCCCCGCGGTCCGACATCTCGGCCACGGCCTCGTCGATCAGCTGGCAATACAGCTCGAACCCGACCGCAGCCACATGTCCGGACTGCTCGTCCCCGAGCAGGTTGCCCGCCCCGCGGATGTCGAGGTCGCGCATCGCGATCTTGAAGCCTGAACCCAGTTCGGTGTGATCGGCGAGAGTGGCAAGTCGAGTCGACGCTTCGGGGGTCAGCGACTCCTCCGACGGGTAGAGCAGGTAGGCGAAGGCACGCTCCCGGGACCGTCCCACCCGGCCACGGATCTGGTACGCCTGCGCCAGGCCAAGGTGGTCGGCCCGTTCGACGATCAGGGTGTTCGCCGCCGGGATGTCGATGCCGGACTCGATGATCGTGGTCGCGACCAGGCAGTCAGCCTCGCCACGCATGAAGGTGAGCATGGCCTGCTCGAGCTCTGCTTCCTCCATCTGTCCGTGGGCGACGCCGACCCGCAGTCCCGGGACCAGCGCACGCAGCCGCTCGGCCGCTTCGTCGAGGGACTCGACCCGGTTGTGGAGGAAGAAGATCTGGCCGTCCCGGGCGACCTCGCGTTTGATTGCCCGTTCGACGAGGGCTTCGTCCCAAGGCCCGACGTAGGTGCGGACGGGCCGGCGGCCCTCGGGCGGAGTCTCGATCACCGAGATGTCACGGAGTCCCGCCATCGACATCTGGAGTGTCCGGGGGATCGGGGTGGCTGACATCGAGAGGACGTCCACCTTCAGCTTGAGCTGGCGCAGCAGTTCCTTCTGCTTCACGCCGAAGCGCTGCTCCTCGTCGACGACGATCAGCCCGAGGTCTAGTGCCCGGACATCGCGGGAGAGCAGCCGGTGGGTGCCGATCAGGATGTCGACCTCGCCCTTGCCGTAGGCGGCGATGACTTCCTTTACCTCGGCCGGCTTGCGCAGGCGGCTCACCCCGTCGACCCGGAACGGCAGATCGGCGAGCCTTTCGCGGAAGGTCCCGAGGTGCTGCTGGGCGAGGATCGTGGTCGGCGCGAGGATCATCACCTGCTTGCCGTCCGAGGCAGCCTTGACCGCCGCCCGGATCGCAACCTCGGTCTTGCCGTAGCCGACGTCGCCGCAGACCAGGCGATCCATCGGCCGTGCCGCTTCCATGTCGGACTTGACCGACTCGATCGCTTCGATCTGGTCGGCCGTCTCCCGGTAGGGGAAGGCCGCCTCGAGCTGCATCTGCCACTCGGAGTCGGCGGCGAAGGAGTGTCCCGTACGGGTGCGGCGCTCGGCGTAGAGGTTGACCAGGTCGCCGGCGATCTCGGCCGCCGCCCGTTGCGCCCGGGCCTTCATGTTCAGCCACTTCTTGCCGCCCAGCGCCGAAAGGGTCGGTGACCCGGCCGAACCGGCGTAGCGGGACAACTTTGCGAATTGATCCGTAGGGACGTAGACCCGGTCCTCGCCCTTGTATTCGAGGTAGAGGTAGTCCCGGGTTATGCCGCCGACCTCGCGGGTCTCGAACCCGGCGAACCGGGCGACACCGTGGTCCTCATGGACGACGTAGTCGCCGACCCGCAGGTCGGAGAAGGACAGCCGGCCCCGCACCCCCTCCGGGGCCCGTTCGTCGGCGCGGCGCTTCCGGTGGAGGAGGCGGCGGAACGGCACGACCGCAACCTTCAGTTCGGGTGAGATGAAGCCTTCGCTGATCCGCGCCTCGGCAAGGAACACACCGGCGCCGGCGGGAATCCGGCCGCCGTCGATGATCTTCGCGTCGATCCGGTCCATGCCGTACCTGGTGCGCTCGGCCTCGCCGCGAGACTCGAACGCGATCAGGGTCCGGTAGCCCGAACCGACCAGCTTTTCGATCTCGGCCTCGGCCTCCTTGATGTTGCGGGCCGGCGTCTCCGCCAGCATCGCCCGGAACGGCTGCTCCCCGGAGTCGTCCACGTCGCCGTCGACCGGGCGCGAGAAGACGAGCGCCGCGCGTTCGGCCAGCGGCGCGGCGACGTCTTCGTAGAGGTGCTGGGCGTCCGCGGCGTGCATTGCGGTGGTCGCGTCCTCCCAGTGATCCTTCAGGGCGGGTTCGATCTCCTCCTCGGAGGCCAGGATCACTACGGCGGACGTCGGGATCAGGTCGAGCGGCGCGCGGAAGTGGTCGATCGGCAGGACTTCCGCCAGGTCGGGCTGGGTGCCGTCCTCGAGCGCGCCGGCGATCGCCAGCTCGGCGAGTTCCCGGTGTTCGACGTCGAGCTCGGCGGCCGGCGCCAGCTCGATCCGGGTCGCGTCACCGAGGGAGCGCTGGGTGAAGGTCGAGAACCATCGCATCGAATCGATCTCGTCACCGAAGAATTCGACCCTGGCCGCGCGGTCTTCGGTCGCGGCAAAGACATCCAGGATGCCGCCGCGGATCGCGAACTGGCCACGCTCGGTGACCTGGTCGACCCGCTCGTAACCGGCAGCGTCGAGGTCCCGCGCGATCGTCTCCAGATCATGCTCCTCCCCGATCTCGATCGAAAAGCCCGCCGGCCGGAGTGAGGCATCCGGAATCGCTTCGGCCAGGGCGATCGCGCTGGCCACGACGACCGCCGGGGTCCGTTCGTCGCGTTGATAGGAGTCGAGCGCGTCGATCCGCAGGCCGATCAGGTGCGGTGGTGGCATCACCTGCGACGCGTAACCGGTGCCGCGGGAGGGGTAGGAGCGGACCTTGCGGTCCCCGAGGTACGCCCGGAGTGAAACGGCCAGGTCCCGGGCCGACCGGTCGTCGGGGGTGACGATCAGGGCCGGACGGTCCTCGAGACCCCGGTCGTCTTCGAGCAAAGCGGCCAGCAGGGCCGGACGGAGCGCTGCGGATACCCCGGCCTCGACCCGGTCGCCACCGTCCGCGGCCGCACGAACCCGTCCCGCCAGGCGTTCCACCCGGGGGTCCTCGAGAACAAGGTCAATGGCAGGTCGTAAGGACAGTCGACCGCCGAGGATATAAAAACGCCACCGAGACCACGGAAGTCCCCGATAGTCAGGGACTTTCGTGGTCTCGGTGGCTTATTGGAACGGGTGCGGCTGTACGAAGATGCGTTTTCCCTACAGGGCGAAGTTGAGGTATGTGCGTCCCCGGCCGAAGTCGGAGAAGACGTTGACGGCGCTCGGAAACCGGAGGCACCTCGAGAGTTCGGCGAGGGCCTGGGGATGCTCCCCCTCCTGAAGCTCTACTCCGGGGGCTGAATCCCGCCGCCGCCGCGCTGGGCCTCGACCTGGCCCCGGCCTTCGTCGGCCGACCGGCCTTCGATGTCGTCCCACTTGTGGAGAAGGGCCTTGATGTTCGCGACCGATTCGGGGTCATAGCCGGCGATCCGGCCCGCGAGTTCCATGGCTGCACTTTCGGTCGCGGCTCCCGGTGAGATCTGGTTGACCAGGCCGAGCCGGAAGGCTTCATCGCACTTGATCACGTTCGAGCTGAGGAGCAGGTACTTCGCGGCGGACAGGCCGCAGAGCGTGACGAGGCGGGCCGGGCCGACCGGTACGCCGAGGGCGGCACCGGGGAAACGCATCTGGAGGTTCGAGCCGCCGATGCGGATGTCGCAGGCGATCGCGACCTCGGCCCCGCCACCGACCGTGTAGCCGTGGCAGGCGGCGATCGTCGGTTTGGGGAAACCGACCACACCGTCGTAGAGGTCGGCGAAGAGCTGCATGCGGTCTATGCGGCCCGCTTCGTCGAGGTCTTCCTTGAGGTCGGCGCCGGCAGAGAAAGCCATGTAGTCGGTCGAGGAGAAGACGAGCGCCCTGACCGCTTCGTCCTCACGGGCAGCAGCGATGTGGGCGTTCAGTTCATGCAGCATCTCGACGTTGATCGCGTTCAGGGCCTTGTCACGATCGAGCTGGATCAGCGCGACCCCGCGGTCATCGACTTCATACGTCGTCAGGCTCATTGCTCTTCATCCTCCGGTTCGGCTGCGTTCAGCTTTTCGATCAGTCTTGTCGTCTCGGCTGCTGCCTCGTCGATCAGGTTCTCGACCTGGTCCTTCGGCTCCGAGAACCGGCCGAGCACGTATCCGGCGACCCGTTCGGGATCGGTTGAGTCAGGCCGGTCGACACCGACCCGGACCCTCCAGAAATCGGGACTTCCGAAACCGGCCTTGAGACTCTTCAGGCCGTTGTGCCCGGCGAGGCCGCCGCCGAGGCGGGTGCGGACGTCGCCAAACGGCAGGTCGATCTCGTCGTGGACGACGATCACCTTGTCGAGCGGCACCTTCCTGTTGCCGAGTACGGGACCGGCCGACTTGCCGGACTCGTTCATATAAGTCTGGGGCCGGAGCAGCACGACACGGGCGCCTCCCGGTCCGGTTCGGCCCTCGGAGATCAGCCCGCGGTACTTCTCCTTGGACCGCGGCAGGTCCCAGCGGCCGATGAGGTTCTCGACGACCATGAAGCCGGCGTTGTGTCTGCTCCGCTCATATTCACGCCCGGGGTTACCCAGACCGATTACGAGGAAAGGGGCGCCGGCGCCCACAGGTCTACGCCATCCAAGTCGCACAGCGAAACTGACATTTCATCCTGCTGAGCGAAGCGACTTGGATGCCTTATGAATCGTCCGAGGAGTCGTCGCCCGAATCGCCGGAGTCGCCGTCGCCGGAATCGCCTTCGCCCTCGGCGGCTTCTTCGCCTTCTTCGCCGACCAGCTCCGGATCGGTCTCGACTTCTTCCGGTTCCTCCTCGACGCGCGGCGGCGAGAGGGTGACCAGGGTGACTTCCGCGTACTCCATGTCAGTGACGATCTCGAGCTCAGACGGGACGACGAGGTCCTCGAGGGTGAGCGTGTCGTTGATCTCCATCGCGGAGACGTCGAGGGTGATGCCGTCCGGGATGTCGGTCGGTAGCGCTTCGACTGTGACTTCACGCGTGACGTGTTCGAGAACGCCGCCCTGCTTGTTGCCGGGAGCGTCTTCTTCGCCTTCGAGGACGATCGCGACGTCGGACTGGATCTTGACCTTGAGGTCGACCTTCTGGAGGTCGATGTGCTGGAGGTCGCCTCGCACCGGGTGATGCTGCTGCTCCTTGACGACGACCGGGACCGCATCGGATCCTTCGATCTGGAGGTCGAACAGCGCGTGACCCTCACCCAGGATGACCCGGGCATCCCGGCTTTCCACCTGGAAGCTGAGCGCCTCGGTTCCGTCGGAATAGACGACACCGGGGACTTTTCCGTCGCGACGGAGGCGGCGGGTCGTTCGGGAGCCGAATTCGCTCCGGGGCGTGGCGTTGAGAGTTGCGCGTTCTGAAGACATTGGACGGGGAAGCATAGAGGAGCCCGTGCGCTTATGGCATGGCGGACGAGTGCAACCCCATACGCTTTGGGAATGGCGGACGACTCGAGAATCCCGAAGGGCAGGGTTCGCCGGTCGGCGAAGCTGGGCTCGGTGATCGGCGGGCAGGGTGCCAGGTACGCCGGTACCAAGGCCACGAACCTGGTCCGCAAGGGGGACAACGCCCAGGAGAAGCTCGACGAGCGGCACATGGAGACGGCCATGAAGATGGTCGAGGCGCTCGGCCAGATGAAGGGCGCCGCGATGAAGATCGGGCAGTTCGCCTCGTTCATCGATACCGAATTCATTCCCGAGGAGTACCGGGAGACCTACCAGGAGCAGCTCGCCAAGCTGCGGACCGACGCGCCGTCGATGCCGTGGGAGGACGTGGTCAAGGTGCTCGAGGAGGAATATGACGGAGCGCCACTCGACGAGATGTTCGCCAACATCGAAGAAACCGCCGTCGCGGCGGCTTCGATCGGACAGGTCCACCGGGCCGAGCTGCTCGATGGCCGGAAGGTCGCGGTGAAGATCCAGTACCCGGGTGTCGCCGAGGCCCTCGAGTCCGACCTGAAGAACGCGGGCATGCTCGTCCACCTCGCCCGTGCCCTCGCCCCCGGCCTCGACGCCAAGGAGGTGGTGAAGGAACTCCGGGAGCGGGTTCTCGAGGAGCTCGACTACGAATACGAAGCCCAGAACCAGCGTTCGTTCGCGAGGGCCTATCGCGGCCACCCGTTCATCTTCGTACCCGACGTGATCACCCGGCTCTCCCGGCGCCGGGTCCTGGTGACCGAGTTCGTCGAGGGCCTGAAGTTCGACGACGTCAAGGAGCTTCCCCAGGAGGAACAGAGCCGGTTCGGCGAGATCATCTTCCGCGGCAGCTTCGGCTCGATCTACCACCTGCAGCACTTCAACGCCGACCCCCACCCCGGCAACTACATCCTGATGGAAGACGGCCGCATCGCTTTCATCGACTTCGGCATGACCAAGAAGCTCGACCGCGAGCAGATCGAACTCGAACAGCGCGCCGTCGACGCGGTCGTCCGGGACGACCCGGAAGGGCTGCGCGACGCCCTCCACGAGCTCGGGTTCATCAAGAAGCCTTCGAAGATGGACGCCGTGCACCTGATGAATCACGTCAAGGCGATCGGCGGCTGGTACATGGAGGACAAGGAGATCGAGATCAACCCGACCCTGGTCATGAAGATGATCGAGGTGACACACGATCCGAGGTCCGAGTACTTCGACCTGATGCGCCGCGAATCGATCCCCGCCGACGAGCTGATGGGACGCCGCATGGAGATCGGCGTATTCGCCGTGCTCGGCCAGCTACGGGCGAAACGCAACTGGTTCCGGATCATGAGCGAATGGGTCTACGCCGACGAACCCGCGACCGAACTCGGAAAGCAGGAGTGGGAATACTTCGAGTCGAGAGGCGTCGAACAGGTTCCTGGGATTGCCGCCCCCCAGGAATAAGTCGGTAGGTTGGGGATATGAAACGCATCAGGAGCGGCTGGCAGCTGACGAAGAAGAGTTGGGCGATCCTCAGGGAAGAGCCCGGCCTGATCAGGTTCCCGATAGTCGGTGGTGTGATCGCACTGCTCGTCGTCATCCTGGTGATCGGCCCGGGCCTCTACCTCTTCGAGGAGCAGACCCCCGTCGGCGGCGCCATCCTGATCGCGATCGGCACCTACCTCTCGGCGTTCGCCATCTACTACTTCGCGACCGGCCTGGCCCACAACGCCGACCGGCGCATGCACGGCGAAGAGGTCGCATTCAAGGACGGCATGGCACTCGCCAGCTCGCGCATGTCGCAAATCGCAGGCTGGGCCTTCATCGCCACCGTCGTCATGACCATCATCCGCGCGATCCAGGAGCGTTTCGGCATCCTCGGTGCGATCGCCGGTGGCCTCGCCGCCGCTGCCTGGGGTGTGTTCTCGTTCCTCGCGATCCCCGTGATCGCCATCGAAGGAACCGGACCGGTCGCCACCCTCAAACGCTGTGGCACCCTGGTCAAGAGCGGCTGGGGCGAACAGATCACGGGAACGATCGCCATCGGCGGCGTCGTCTTCCTGGTCGGTTTCCTGCCCGGCATGCTCTTCATCGTCGGCGGGGTCCTCGTCTTCACGAGCACCGCGGTCGGTGGTGGTGCCCTGATCGCGATCGGCGCGGTGATTCTGGTCATCGCCGCCCTGATCCAGCAGGCCCTCTCGACGATCTTCGGCGTCGCGCTCTACCGGTTCGTAGCCACGAAGGAAGCGGTCGGCGGGTTCACCGAAGAAGAGCTGCAGAGCGCGGTCCGGACGAAGAAGGGCCACCTCGGAAGCGGCCCGACGGGGCCCGGAATGCCGACCACATCGAACTCGACCATCTAAGAAACGGTTCCGGGTCGGTCCTTTTATCGGGGTTTGAAGAGGTTCGGGTCGTTTGAGCAGATTCCGTCCACTCCCATGTCCAGCATCTTCTTCATCAGATCGGGGTCGTCGATCGTCCAGGCGTTCAGCTTCACCCCGGCTGCCTTCGTTTCTCTGACCAATGCCGGAGTGATGACTCCGTAGAAGGCCCAGATCGCGTCGATCTCGACGCCGAGGTCACGGATTCCCTTGCGGACCAGCTTCGGCATGCGCGCGCGAACTGACGCCAGGCCGACCAGCAGGGCGGGTCGCATCCACATCGGTTTCGACAACCAGTCCTTCGTCACCTTGGGGACGGTCCAGCCGAGACTGATCTCGGGGCCTAGTTCCCCGATCGCCCGTACTGTCGACATCTCCATGGTCGAGACGGTGATCCGATCGGCGATTCCGTGCCCGCGCACCGCTTCGACTATCTCGTCCTCCCGGCCCGGCAATTTGATGTCGAGGTTGATGACAACTTTGTCCAGCGGCGGCCGGGTGAAAGCTTCGAGTGCGTCATAGAGCAGGAGTTCTTCCTTGGCCGCGGCGGCATGCCAGTCGTGGGCAACGACGAGCCTCGAGCGTTGCTCAGGCGGGAGGTCGGGATGACCGGACTCGAGCCAGAGCACGTCGAGTTCGATTACATCGATTCCGACTTCAACCGCCTTCTCGAATGAGGCAACCGTATTGCCGGGAACCAGCTTGTCCGCACCCTTGTG
>JBPPMI010000159.1:0-10621 GCA_051305975.1 Solirubrobacterales bacterium | reverse complement strand
GTCCGGGAAGCGGATCACCGCTAGCGATTGACCTCGCCGGTGCTGATCGCTTCCCGGATGCGTTCGATCACCGTTTCATCCCATTCGTGGGTCCGCAGCAGCAGATAGCGGAGCCCGCTGATCACCACGTGGGCTTCGGTTTCGGTGCCGTCGCCGAGCAGGTCCGCTTCCCGCAGCATCTCGACCACCGGCTCGTATTCCTCGTGGAACCACAGTTCTGCGATCTCGCCGCGGCTCATGAACCGGCCGTGCGCCTGCATCGCCCGCATGCCCCAGGCTTCGACGCTCTCGGCCAGTTGCGCGTACATGCGTGGCTCGCGAAGTTCAATTCGTGACCGCTGTTCCGCGCCCAGTGGGACCCGCTCGAAGAAGAGCCGCTCCTGGCTCTTCAGCGGAAGGTCGGAGAGCCGGATCGATCCCGGTTCGGCTGAGGTCTGGATCTCGGTGACCGAGGCGTCGATCACTTCGATCCCAATCTGCCGGGCGACCGATACCCGGTGGTGACCGTCCTCGACGAAATGAAGTTCGCCGACCCGGTAGACGTCGATCGGCGGCATGCTCTTGCCTTTCCGCATCGCCGTGTTGATGCCCTGCCACCGCTGACGCACGCGGTGCGAGGTCGGGCGGAAGTTCCGGTCGAAGTCCCGCCCCTGGTCGACTGTGCCGACTATCGAATCGAGTTCGATCGACTGGATCCCGAGCCGCCGCTGGCCCGTCTTGCCGAGCGCGGCCATCACTTCGTCGAACGGCAGGATCTGGTCGATGTCGTCCGGTTCACGCCTGAGGCGATTGGCGAGCCGGCGCGCAACCTGTCCGCGCCTTGCACGCGAAAAATCCGACTGGGCATCCTGGCTGCTGAATCCGGTGTCGGCCATGGGGTTGAGCTACCCCGGCGGCGGGCGAGGGAAAACGATTCGCGCAAATCGCGAACCTCCCGGCTACGCGCGCCCCGGCCGTAGGTGGAACCCGGGTGCGACCGCTGCTACTCTGCCTTTGTAGGTAGTCCGCCTACGCTCCTTGATCTCAACCAGCAACGGGTGGCCTCTTACCTTGAGCGAACAGTCTTATCTGGATCGCGAAGGACCGCGTGACGAGTGTGGTGTGTTCGGCGTTTATGCGCCAGGACATGACGTAGCCAGACTCGCTTACTTCAGTCTCTACGCACTCCAGCATCGTGGCCAGGAATCGGCCGGCATCGCAACCTGCGAAGGTGGGCACATCACCACCATGCGTGATGGTGGCCTCGTTTCGCAGGTATTCGACGAAGACAAGCTGAAGGCGCTTGCCGGCGACATGGGAATCGGCCACGTCCGGTACTCGACCACCGGCGGCGGTTCATGGGAGAACGCCCAGCCGATCTGGCGCGACGATGGCCGGGAACTCGCCCTCGCCCACAACGGCAACCTGACCAACGCGGTCGAGCTCTACAACCGACTCAAGCGCAAGGGCCTCAACTTCCGCGGGACAACCGACTCGGAGATCATCGCCGCCCTGATCTCCTGCGACTACGGCCGCCACGTCGAGGACGCGGTCGCCAACGTCATGCCGCAGCTCGAGGGCGCCTACTCGACCGTCGTCATGACCAAGCACGCGATCGTCGCCTTCCGCGATCCGTACGGCATCCGTCCGCTTTCGCTCGGCAAGCTCGACGGCAACTACGTGATCGCCTCCGAGAGCTGCGCCTTCGACATCATCGGCGCCGAACTGGTCCGCGAGATCAGCCCCGGGGAGATGGTGTCGCTGAGCGAAAAGGGCCTCGAGTCCCGTCAGGTGGTGCCTTCGACCCGGACCGCCCACTGCGTCTTCGAACACATCTACTTCTCCCGCCCCGACACGATCCTCGAAGGCAAGCGCCTCCAGCAGGTACGCGGCAAGATGGGCGAGATCCTCTGGAAGGAAGCTCCGGTCGAAGCCGACCTCGTGATCTCGGTGCCCGACTCCGGCACCCCGGCCGCCCGCGGCTTCGCCCGCGCTTCCGGCCTCCCCCAGGACGACGGCCTGATCAAGAACCGTTACGTCGCCAGGACCTTCATCCAGCCGGGCCAGGAACTGCGGAAGCACGGCCTGCGCATGAAGTTCAACCCGCTTCCCGAAATCATCTCCGGCCAGCGAGTAGTGGTAGTCGACGACTCGATCGTCCGTGGCAACACCACCCGGCAGATAGTGAAGATGCTCCGCGACGCCGGTGCGAAGGAAGTCCACCTGCGGATCTCGGCCCCGCCGATCCGTTACGGCTGCAACTACGGCGTCGACATGTCGGCCCGGAGCGAGATGGTCGCCCACGAGCGCACCATCCCCGAGATCGCCAAGGAAGTTGGCGCCGATTCGCTTGCCTACCTCTCGATGGAAGGCGTCTACGAAGCGGTCGGCACGCCGGCCGAGGTCCACTGCGACGCCTGCTTCACCGGCAACTACCCGCTCGGTGACGATCCGGACGAAGCCGACGGCAAGTTCGATCTCGAAGAGATCGCAGTCCTGCCCGTCGCCCGCTGACCGAAACCCGTCCGCAGTTCCCGGGTTTCACCTCGTACCGGCCGATCCGGCCGAACAGGTCGCGTCCATGAAAGGGAGGATCCTCACCACGGGCGACGCCTCGGAGTTCTACGGAGGCAACTGGACCGGGAACTGTGCATACGTTTCCCGGCTGCTGCCCGGCGGGGCCCTCGACACCGGCTTCGCCGACCGGGGCAGGCGGAAGCAGTGCCTCTCCCGGAGCCGCGTCCCGAAGCGCACTCGGGATTCGGTCGCCGGTGTGAGTGTCCAGTATCTCGGCAGAGGTTCAAGCGTCGGACTGAGCCCGGAATCGGTCCATCTCACGGGGACCGGCAAGATCCTGGTCGGAGGAATGGTCCTCAGTAACTGGAGCGACACGGGCGCCTTCGTCTCCCGCTTCAATCCGGATGGCACGATCGACCGGAGCTTCGCGGGAGCCGCCGGATCGCGTTCGGGTGAAAAGGGCATCGTCGAAGTCAGGCGCAGCAAGGAGACCAGCGGCCGAATCACCGAGGTCAGGTCGCTCCGCCACGGAAAGGTCCTGGCAATTGGCGAGCACGACCGCGACCTGATCATCGTCCGCTTTCGCCGGGACACGACCGGCGCGGGCGAATCGTCGCCAGCGGCGGCAGCTGGGGACAGAGTCTGGTCCGCATCCTGCCGGGCGGCTGACCCCCTAGACCTTCTACTTCACGGAGAAGACAGCGCCTTCCACCTGTACCGATTCAGAACGGGAGCCGGTGTCAAGCGCGAGAGACACACCTTCGCGGAGGGACTCGAAGAGCTCGTCCAAGGTGTCACCGGTGGCAAATACGCCTGGAAGTTCCGGGATCGCGGCCCAATAGGCCCCTTCCTCCTCGTGGATCTGAGCTGTGAGTGTGGTCATGGCGTCTCCAGTCATCTTAGACCTGCCTGCTTCAGGATCGCAATCGCCAATCCGGGCGGATAGTCCCTCCGATGGTTGTCCGGAAGCGTGATTGGACGTCGACCCTTCTTGACCATCTTGACTTGATGCTTTCCCCCTGTGGATCGAGTCCAGCCGTGTACTTGAAGCAACTTGATCGCTGACTTCTGATTGAGCGTTCCCCTCACACCTCGTTGAGCGAGCCCGTGGGGAATCTCTCCCCGGGTGATTTCGGGAAGATGGGCGGGTGAACTCGGTTGATCCGGCATTCCGCATAGTCGTCCTCGCCTCGGGTGGTGGCACGAACCTGCAGGCGATCATCGACGGACTCCACGGGAAGGACGGGGTTGCCGTCGTCGGCGTCGCCTCCGACAAGCCCGGGGCATTCGCCCTCGAGCGTGCCGAGGCGGCCGGCATCGAAACCGGCGTCTTCACCAAGGAACGCCATGGGGACAGGCTGACCCGCGATCTCGTGCTTGCCGACTGGATCGATTCGCTCTCGGCCGACCTGGTCGTACTCGCCGGCTACATGCAGCTGCTCTCGCCGGAATTCGTCCAGCGTTTCCCGGGCCGGATCGTCAACGTCCACCCGGCACTGCTCCCCTCGTTCCCCGGCCTCGACGCGGTCGGCCAGGCGCTCGACCACGGCGTGCGGGTGACCGGAGTGACCGTCCACTTCGTCGACGAAGGCACCGACACCGGGCCGGTGATCCTGCAGCGCGCAGTGGAAATTCCCGCAAATTGGGAAAGGGACGACCTCGAATCGGCGATTCACGCGATCGAGCACGAGATCTACCCCGAGGCGATCGGCATGATTGCCCGGGGCGAGGTTAGGATCGCCGCGGACAACCCCCGCAAGGTAATCGTCGACCCGACCAGTAGAGGTGAAGATGGACAACATTGACCCGACCAACGGACCGATCAAGGTGCGGCGTGCGCTGATTTCCGTCTCGGACAAGACGGGCGTCACCGAATTCGCTGCCGGACTCGCCCGTTTCGGGGTCGAGATCCTCTCGACCGGTGGCACCGCGAGTGCCCTCCGTGAGGCCGGTCTCGAAGTGACCGACGTCTCCGAATACACCGGCAGCCCGGAGATCATGGACGGCCGCGTCAAGACCCTCCACCCGAAGATCTACGCGGGCCTCCTCGCCCGCCGCTCGGACCCCTCGCACATGGAGGTCCTGGAGAATGAAGGGATCCCTCCGATCGACCTGGTCTGCGTGAACCTCTATCCCTTCGAGGAGACGATCGCCAAAGAGGGCGTCACTCCCCGGGACGCGATCGAGAACATCGACATCGGCGGGCCGACCATGATTCGCGCCGCGGCCAAGAACCACGAAGACGTGGTCGTCGCGGTCAAGCCCGAGTGCTACGACGCGATCCTCGCCGAGATGGATGAGACCGGGGGCGAAGTCACCGCCTCGACCCGCCACTGGCTGGCCAACGAGGCCTTCGCCCAGATCGCCCGTTACGACGCCGCGATCTCGCAGTGGTTCTCCGAGTCCTACGAGGCCTTCCCCGAGCACCGCGTCGTCGCGTATCAGAAGCAGCTCGACCTCTCCTACGGCGAGAACCCCCATCAGCGGGCCGCGTTCTACTCCGAGGTGGGCCTGGAGAGCAACGTCCTGACTGACCTGGCCAAGCTCCACGGCCGCGCGCTCTCCTTCAACAACGTGCTCGACCTCGACTCCGCCCGCCGCCTGCTGGCCGACCTCGACGGCCCGGCCTGCGTGATCGTCAAGCACAACAATCCCTGTGGGGTCGCCCTCGGCGCCAGCGGGCTCGACGCGTACGAGCGGGCGCGCGACTGCGACCCGATTTCCGCCTACGGCGGCGTGATCGCGATCAACCAGCCGATCAGCTTGGAACTGGCCGAGTCGCTCCACAAGAACTTCGTCGAGGTCCTGATTGCACCCTCCTACGAGGACAGGGCACTCGAGGTCCTCCAGCAGAAAGAAGCCATCCGGATCTTCACCGACGGGGCCACGCCCTACCCGGATCCTCGCGAGAAGGACATCAAGCGGGTCCGCGGCGGCATCCTCGTCCAAGACCGCGACGGCGAACCCGAGCAGCGGGAAATGATGGAAGTGGTCACGAAGACCCAGCCGTCCGAGGACTCCTGGAACGACATGCTCTTCGCCTGGACCGTCTGCCGCCACGTGCGGTCGAACGCGATCATCCTCGCGAAGGACGGTGTCACGCTCGGCATCGGCGCCGGCCAGATGAGCCGGGTCGACTCGACCCGTCTCGCGATCGGGAAGTGCCGCGACGCCCACGGTGAAGAGGCCTCCGACCTGCTCAGCGGCTGCGCGATGGCCTCCGACGCCTTCTTCCCGTTCGCCGATGGTCCGGCCGCGGCGATCGAAGCGGGAGCGACGTCAGTGATCCAGCCGGGCGGCTCGAAGCGCGACGGAGAAGTGATCGAAGCCTGCGACGAGTCCGAGACCGCAATGGTCTTCACGAAGCACAGGCACTTCAGGCACTGAGAGGAAAGGAATCGGGGCGCGCCTTCGGTCGCCATAGACATCTTGATCCACGCTTCGCGCGGATACAAGGCGGCGAGACCCTGGATGGAAAGGGATCGGGTCCTGACGTCTTGATCCACGCTTCGCGCGGATACAAGGCGGCGAGACCCTGAATGCCCCCTCTCGGATTCGAACCGAGGACTCACAGGTTAAAAGCCTGCAGCTCTAACCACCTGAGCTAAGGGGGCCCGGCAATCTTGCCAAGAAGCTCCCTTTGGTGCCATCAGCCCAATCCGGGCAGGCCTTCGTCCGGGGTGGATGCCTCGGCGTGGAGCTTCTTCGGGATGCGGCCCGCTTCAAAGGCGTCACGACCGGCCTCGACCGCCGACTTCATCGCCCGGGCCATCAGCGCCGGGTCCTTGGCCCGGGAAACCGCCGAGGCGAGCAGCACGGCGTCGCAGCCGAGCTCCATCGCCAGCGCGGCGTCGGAGGCCGTGCCGATGCCGGCGTCGAGGATCACCGGCACCGTTGCCTTCTCGACGATGAGGTTGATGTTGTACGGGTTGCGGATGCCCGCCCCTGACCCGATCGGCGAGCCCAGTGGCATCACCGCGGCGCAACCGATCGCTTCGAGGCGCGAGGCCAGGATCGGATCGTCGTTCGTGTACGGCAACACGGTGAAACCGTCGCCGACAAGTTCTTCGGCCGCCCGCAGCAGCTCGACCGCGTCGGGGAGCAGCGTGCGGTCGTCACCGATCACCTCGAGTTTCACCCAGTCGGTGCCGAAGGCCTCGCGGGCGAGTCGTGCAGTCTTGACCGCATCCCGGGCCGTGTAACAGCCGGCTGTGTTCGGCAGGACGAACAGGCCGAGCTTTCCGACCACTTCCATGACCGAGCCCTGGGCTGCCGGGTCGAGCCGCCGCAGGGCGACGGTGATGATCTCGGTACCGGAGGCTTCGAGCGCTTCCGACATCGCCCCGAGCGACCGGAATCCGCCGCTGCCGGCGATCAGGCGTGAGGTCCACTGGCGATCGCCGAGCTGCCACGTCCCCGCACCACCCTGGATCGCAGCGACCACTTCGACCTCGTCTGCCTCCCGGACCACGGTTTCGGTCCAGAGCGACCGCGGAACCACCTCCCCGGCAACGGCGACGGCCAGGCCCCGGCTGGCGGGGTCGGCCCCGGCCAGCTCGACGATCCGGTCCACGGTCGCGCCTTCCTCGACCTGCCGGGCCTCGCCGTTCAGCACGATCTTCACCGGGCCACCCCCGAACTGACTTCGTCGAAGCGGGCGGGACTCGCCCCGGTCATCGGGCCGCAGATCTCGCCACCGCCGATCGCGTCGCCGATCGCGCGGGCCGTTATCGGCGCGAGCAGGATGCCGTTGCGGTAATGGCCGGTCGCGAGGAAAAGTCCGTCGATTTCGGTCGGTCCGACGATTGGCAGGTTGTCGGGGGTTCCCGGGCGCAGTCCGGCGACCGCCTTCAGGAAGGCGAGCTCGGAGACCTCGGGCAGCAATCTGTAGGCCTCGCGCAGGAGTTCGTGGATGCCACCTGCCGTGACCTCGGAATCGAAACCTAGTTCCTCGACGGTCGCGCCGACGATCAGCCTACCGTCGCGGCGGGGTACGAGGTACACCCTTTCCGAAGCGAGAATGCGCTGGCAGACCGGCTCGGCCGGATCGCCCTTCAGCTCGACGATCTGGCCCTTGACCGGCCGGACCGGCGGGCGCACTTCTTCCGGCAGCCAGCGGGCACGACCGGATTCGGCTCCGGCGGCCACCACGAAGTTACGGGCCGGGATGCGGTCTCCGTTCCCGAATTCGACCGCTTCGACCCGTCCCTGCTTCCGTTTGACCCCGGTCACTTCGGCGCCGGCGCGGACTTCGACCGATTCCTTCTCCAGCGCCTCGAGCAGGCCGGCAGTCAGGACGCGGGGGTCGATCGCGCCGTCGTCCTCGACCAGCACCGCTCCGGTGAGGCCGGTCGAGACACCCGGTTCCAGGTCACGCGCTGCCTCGGGGCCGAGCCAGTCGGCTCGCAGCCCGGACTCGATCTGAAGGTCGTGGACCCGGTGAAGCTCAGTCGCCTCATCCCGGTCGAGGGCGACGTGGAGGCCGCCCATCCGCTGGTAGCCGAGCGTCCCGCCGCAGACCCGTTCGACCGATGACACGAATTCGGGGTACATGCCGGCCGAGATCATGTTCATGTCGAGCAGGGCCGGTTCGCCGAAGTCGAGCTCGCCGGTCGGGGCGAGCATTCCCGCAGCGACGCCGGTCGTGCCGTTCCCAGGCCGGTCGCGGTCGACCACCAGGACCGATGCACCCTGCGAATGGAGCTCCCAGGCGATCGCCAGGCCGATGACGCCCGCCCCCGCCACGATGGCGTCGTAGGCGCTGCCGCTTGTCTGGTCCGTTTCGATCGAGTCCATCTCTTACCCGGTTCCCGGACCGTCCACTCCCTCGCGCCGGAATTGCCCGGATCAGGTTCAGACGGTCGGTGGCCTCGCGCCACCCTCTCAGCCCGAACATCCGGGCTCCCGCAGGTCACGGGCGATCCTACCGCGCCCATCCGCAATGGGATACTGCGTGCATGAGCTTTTCACCGTCCGACGGCATCGGCGCGCTCCGCCGCGAGAGGCTGCGAAACGCGCGGCTGTACTTCGTCTGCGATGCCCGTCCCCACGGTGAGGATCCCGAACCCCTGCTGAAAGCCGCGCTCGACGGTGGCGCCGACATCATCCAGCTGCGGGAGAAAAGTGGCGACATGCGGATGATCGACCGCGCGGCACAGACCTTCCGGCGCCTCGCCGACAACTACGGGGTGCCCTTCATCGTCAACGACGACCCCGAATACGCGGTCGCCTGCCGCGCCGACGGCGTCCACATCGGCCAGGACGACATGACGGTCGAAGAGACCCGGCGGATCGTCGGCAACGACGTACTCGTAGGCCTTTCCACACACTCCACCGAACAGATCGCCGCGGCTTCCGGGGTCGACCACATCAGCGTCGGCCCGGTCTGGGAGACACCGACCAAGCAGGGCCGTCCTGCCGTCGGACTCGAGTTGGTCCGGCATGCCGCCGAGACCACGACCATCCCGTTCTTCGCGATCGGCGGCATCGACCTCGACAACATCGGTGGAGTTCTCGCAGCCGGCGCCCGCCGGGTCTGCGTCGTCAGGGCAATCCGCGACTCCCCGGATCCGACGCGCATGGCAGCCGAGCTCCGCCGCGCCTTCGCCGGGGTAGGCGAGGAGGTGGCGCCCGGTGGCTGACAACCCGAGGAAATCGAAGCGGAAGTCCAGGCCGGGCGAGAACGGCACGCAGCCCCGGTCCGGGTCGGACTCGATGAGCGCGGGCTACGCCAAGTCTGAGGTGAAGAACCAGCAGGTCCGGGAATCGCTCGAGCCGCTGGCGGAGGGTGAACGTCCGACGGTGGTGACGGTCGCCGCGGTTTTCGCGATCGTCGTCGCCCTGATCCTGTGGGGTTCGATGATCGTCGCGCTGGCCACCGATGCCAAGGTCAACGGCGAAGACGTCAACATCGCCCAGTGGGTCAGCCTCGGCGCGATCTTCAGCCTAATGGCCTGGGGCATGTGGCGCGCGAAGTACTGGGCAGTGCTCGGATTCCAGATGATGCTCGTCCTGCTCATCCTCGCCGCGATCCTCGGGCTGGTCGTGGCCGGTACCCTGCTCCAGTTCGCCAGCACGACCCTCCTTCTGATCGGGCTCAGCCTGCTCTTCTACTTCATGGTCAAGGCGATGGCCCGCATCCAGATGCCGGAGAGCCCCGGGCGGCGGCAGTAACGAAACGCAACTATGGGGATTTTGCGTAGTTTGTTATGTACATGAATTCTTCAAGCACCCCCCGAACCAGCCTCGTCACCTTCCTGACCGCAACCCTGGCCGCATTCGCGGTACTGCTCGGACTCGCCGGCCCGGCCGGCGCCGCCGACTACACGCCCGACCAGCGCATGGAGTACTTCGAGTCCGGCAAGTACGACCAGGACCTCGAGTACGTGGCCGCCTACGGGCGCAAGTTCATCATCCAGCGCACCCAGCCGACGATCAAGATCGTCCGTGCCTGCAAGGCGAAGGGTTTCCGCATAGGCAAGGCCGACCCGGGCCCCGATCCCGAAGCCGACTACTCGGTGGCGACCAAGGTCCCGAAGCACCAGCTGCCGGACAAGATCATCGAAGCGCCGAAGCCCGGTCCCGGTCCCGTGACCAACCCTAACTGGCCACGGGTCCAGTACCCGAAGGCCAAGAAGGCGAAGAAGATCACCAAGAAGCGCTGCGGGAACATGCCGAAGCTCGCGATCGCCATGGACATGGACGAGACCATCGCCTCAA
Source organism: Solirubrobacterales bacterium (assembly GCA_051305975.1). GTDB lineage: Bacteria > Actinomycetota > Thermoleophilia > Solirubrobacterales > 70-9 > 67-14. Next base: position 406 of record JBPPMI010000159.1, on the reverse strand, counting down.
GCTTCGCTTACGGATCCAGCCGGGAGGTCTACGACGATCTGCAGGCCGGTGCCAATCTCGGCGCCGGAACCCAGACCGCCCTCAAGCCGATGAAGCAGCTCTACAAGCTTGCCCGGAACCGTGGCCTGACGGCGTTCGTCATCACAGCCCGCCCCGAACCGCTCCTGCTCCGCGACGTCACCGAACGGAACCTGGAGGACATCGGTTACACCGCACTCCAGGACGTCTACCTGAAGCCCAGCCTGTCCGCCGATACAGCGACCGCCAAGAACACCCAGCGCGCCGAGATCGTCAAGCGCCGCGGATACAAGATCATCGCGATGTTCGGCGACCAGAACAGCGACCTCGAAACCGGCTTCTACGAGCGGGGCTTCAAGTACCAGAGCCCCTACGGCCCTGATGAGGA
>JBPPMI010000158.1:0-3254 GCA_051305975.1 Solirubrobacterales bacterium | reverse complement strand
CCCGGTTCTCCGGAGCGCGGCTTTTTTCAGCTTTCTTCGTGACCTACAGCAGACCGAGTTCCGCTACTGCCTGGCGCTCTTCCGAGAGCTCGGCGGCGCTGGCGGCGATCTTTTCCCTGGAGAACTCGTCGATGTCGAGTCCCTGGACGATCGAGTACTCCCCACCGGAGCAGGTCACGGGGAAGCCGGCGATGATGTCGTCCGGGACTCCGTAGGAACCGTCCGACGGGATGCCCATCGAGACCCAGTCGCCTTCCGGCGTGCCGTTGACCCAGTTGTTGACGTGGTCGATCGCGGCGTTCGCGGCGGAGGCGGCGCTGGAAGCACCACGGGCCTCGATGATCGCGGCGCCACGCTTGGCGACACGCGGGATGTACTCGTCCTTGATCCAGGCCTCATCGTCGACTGCTTCCCAGGCGTTCTCGCCGTTGACCTTGGCGTGGACCAGGTCCGGGTACTGGGTGGTCGAGTGGTTGCCCCAGACGGTCATGTTGGTGACCGCGGAGATCGGCTGACCGAGCTTGTTCGCGACCTGGGCGATCGCCCGGTTGTGGTCGAGGCGCATCATCGCGGTGAAACGCTCGCGGGGAACGTCCGGCGCGGCCGAGGCGGCGATCAGGGCGTTGGTGTTGGCCGGGTTGCCGACCACGAGCACCTTGATGTCATCCGCGGCGCCGTCGTTGATCGCCTGGCCCTGCGGCTTGAAGATCCCGCCGTTGGCCTCGAGGAGGTCAGCGCGCTCCATGCCCGGCCCGCGGGGACGGGCGCCGACCAGCAGGCCGATGTTGGTGCCATCGAAGGCCTGGCCCGGATCGTCGTGGATGCTGATCTTCTCGAGCAGCGGGAAGGCGCAGTCGTCGAGTTCCATCGCGGTGCCCTCGGCGGCCTTGACGGCGGCCGGGATCTCGAGCAGCGAGAGGTGGACCTTGACGTCGGGGCCGAGCAGCTGACCGCTGGCGATCCGGAAAAGCAGGGCGTAACCGATCTGGCCGGCGGCGCCGGTCACTGTGACCTTGACTGGGGTGCTCAATTTGTCTCCTTGGTTATTTGAGGCAAGGCTCTAGGCCATCGCCGTCTGAAGGTTTTCGTCGATCGAAGCGAGGAACTCCTGCGTCGTCTGCCACTCCTGGTCGGGACCGACCAGCAGGGCGAGGTCCTTGGTCATCTTGCCGCTCTCGACCGTCTCGATGCAGACACGCTCCAGGGTCTCGGCGAACTCGGTGACTTCGGGGGTGCCATCCATGCGGCCACGGGCAGCGAGGCCCCGGGTCCAGGCGAAGATCGAGGCGATCGGGTTGGTCGACGTCGGGTTGCCCTTCTGGTGCTCGCGGTAGTGGCGGGTCACCGTGCCGTGGGCGGCTTCGGCTTCGACAGTCTTGCCGTCGGGGCTCATCAGGACGGAAGTCATGAGGCCGAGCGAACCGAAGCCCTGGGCGACGGTGTCGGACTGGACGTCGCCGTCGTAGTTCTTGCAGGCCCAGACGTAACCGCCCTCCCACTTCATGGCCGAAGCGACCATGTCGTCGATCAGACGGTGCTCGTAGGTGATGCCGGCGGCGTCGAAGTCGGCCTTGAACTCGTCCTGGTAGATCTGCTCGAAGATGTCCTTGAAGCGGCCGTCGTACTTCTTCATGATCGTGTTCTTGGTCGACATGTAGACCGGGTAGCCGCGGTCGAGGCCGTAACGGAGCGACGCGCGGGCGAAGTCCCTGATCGACTCGTCGTGGTTGTACATCGTCATCGCGATGCCGGCCTCGGGGAACTCGTGGACGACCACTTCGACCGGCTCGCCGCCGTCCTTGGGGGTGAAGGTGGTGGTCAGAGTGCCCTCGCCGGGAATCAGCATGTCGGTCGCGCGGTACTGGTCGCCGAACGCGTGACGGCCGATGACTATCGGCTTGGTCCAGCCGGGAACGAGGCGAGGGACGTTCGAGATGACGATCGGCTCGCGGAAGATGACGCCGCCGAGGATGTTCCGGATCGTGCCGTTCGGGGAGCGGTACATCTCCTTGAGCCCGAACTCCTCGACGCGGTCCTCGTCCGGGGTGATGGTGGCGCACTTGACGCCGACGCCGAACTCCTTGATCGCGTTGGCGGCGTCGACCGTGATCTGGTCATTTGTGGAATCTCGTGACTCGATGCCGAGGTCGTAGTACTTGAGGTCGACGTCGAGGTACGGAAGGATCAGCTGGTCCTTGATGAACGACCAGATGATCCGGGTCATCTCGTCTCCGTCAAGTTCGACGATCGGGTTCTCGACTTTGATCTTCGGCACGGCGGGTACTTCCCTTCCTATTGGAACTTCGAAACTTGTGAGGGGCGATGGTATAGGCAGGGGGAAAATCAGGCACCCTGCGGGATCGGGCCCCTGAAGCTGTGCGATCATGGACCCCGATGTCAGCCACCCATGAGGTTTTCAACCAGTCCGTAGCCCTCGAAGACGTCAACCTCTTCAGGGTCGATCAACCCCTCCAGGAAGCCCTGAAGCGCGAGGGCGGTGGCTGGGCGGAGGACCGGGTCGACAAACTCGGTGCGATCTGTGGCTCCGCCGACGTCCTGAGGTGGGGCAACGAGGCCAACGCCTACCCGCCGAAGATCAAGACCCACGACCGGTTCGGCAACCGGATCGATGAGGTCGAGTTCCACCCCGCCTGGCACGAACTGATGGAGATCGGCATCACCCACGGGGTCCATTCACTGCCGTGGCATGAGCCCCAGACCGGCGCCAACGTCGCCCGGGCCGCGCTCTTCACCCAGCTGAGCCAGGCCGAAGCCGGCGTCGGCTGCCCGATCTCGATGACTTTCTCGGTGATTCCGGCGCTCAGGACCCAGCCCGAGGTTGCCGCCGAGTGGGAGCCCCGCTTCCTCTCGAACTTCTATGACGGCGAACTCCGCCCGGCGGAGAGCAAGCCCGGCGCCCTCGCCGGCATGGCGATGACCGAGAAGCAGGGAGGCTCCGACGTTCGGGCCAACACCACGCGGGCCGTGCCGGTCAACGGCGGCGGTCCCGGTGCCGAATACGAGATCACCGGCCACAAGTGGTTCTGCTCGGCCCCGATGTGCGACGCCTTCCTCGTTCTCGCCCAGACCGATGCCGGCGTCTCCTGCTTCCTGATGCCGCGCTTCACGCCTGACGGGACCCGCAACAACTTTCACATCCAGAGACTGAAAGACAAGCTCGGCAACCGGTCGAACGCGTCCTCGGAGGTCGAATTCCGTGGCGCGTGGGCCCAGCTCATCGGCGAAGAGGGCCG
>JBPPMI010000157.1:0-2896 GCA_051305975.1 Solirubrobacterales bacterium | reverse complement strand
GTTCTCCACGTTGCCCTCGACGCGGAGCTTCGCGATCCAGGGGGCGCTGTCCAGCGGTGCCTGATGGATCGCGCGATCCAGCGCGTTGAGGGCGCCGATGTTGTTGCCCGACGCCTCCTGGGAGTAGGCGAGCTGAAGCAGGGCCGGTTCCGACCACGGTGCGATTGCGACCGCGTCTTCGGCTTTAGCGACCGCCTCCTGCGGGTCGCCGTCTTCCAGGGCGTCACGACTCTGCTCGGTCGTGTGGGAGATGCCGAAGCCGTAGGCCGAGAGCAGGATCGCCGCGCCCGAAACGATGATCGCGAGGACCGCGGGCAGCTCGCGCGGGCCACGCAATCCGTGAGAGGTGCGGCGGGAGGCAGCGGCGCCGGCCAGAACTGCTGACTTGCGGGTGGCAGGTCCGACCAGGGCCGCCATCGAAATCAGGACGGGCGCCGCGAGCACGGGAAACTCGGAGGTCCAGTCGAGAGACATGCTGACCATCCCAACGAGGACCACGGCAGCGAAGGGCGGGATCATCCCCGACAGATAGGGATTGGCGCCCCGGCCGGTCACCGGGGCAGAGCCTTCACCGAGCTCGCGGCCCCGCGTCCAGCGCTGCCAGCCGATCCAGAGCACGGAGAGAAGGAATCCGCCGGCGATCAGGAGGCCGACGATGCCGAGCTCTGCGGCGATCCGGATCGGCAGGGAGTGGGGGTCACGCCCCAGGATCAACGTGTCGCGATGGCTCGTGTAGAAGTTCGGGAAGCCCCCGGCGCCGATGCCGGCTACCGGTTCATCCTTGAAAGCCTGTCCGGCGACGCTCCAGAACTGCCACCGCCCGTTGCTGCCGGCACTGAGCAGATGAATCGTGGTCTGGTTCCGGGTTTCTCCGGGATTGCTCTCCCTTTCGATCTCGGGAGTTGCGATGAAGCTGTCGACCTGTTTCACAGGGTTGATGGCCACCACGGCGATGATTCCCAGGATGGCGATCACGACCCAGCCGATCCTGTTCGGCCGGGGCAACGGCCTATCGCGGAGGCGTTCCCCGAACTTCTTCATCAGCAGGACGGCGATCGCGCTGGAAGTCAGGACTATCGCCAGGAGGGCTATGCCTTCCACTCTTGCGGTCGAGCTGGTCTCGGCCCGGACGAGGTCGTGCATCTGCGCGGCTACCAGGACCGGGACCACTGCGCCGAGAACACCCAGTCCGAGAACGACGAGCACCATCTTGCGCCGGCGGTCCGTGACGAGCAGCAGCACCGCGCCGAGCAGGAAGGCGGCCAGCCCTCCCCGGGAAGAACTCAGGTAGAGGGCGAGGAAGAAGGTCGGCAAGAGGGCGACGCAGGAGAGCCGCCAGCGGTGGCTCTCGACGGTCGCCGCGAACCAGGAGAAGAGGATGGTCGCCATCGCGGCCGCCGTACCGATTGCGTTCCAGTATCCGAGCGGCCAGGACAGTCTTCCAGCGGAGGTGTGAAGCGACTGCCGGAGTTCCGGGTCGTCACCGAGGCCTGGAAAGTAGCGGCTGAGGACCGCGAGCACGACGATGAAAGCGAGTCCTCCAGCCATGCCCATGAGCCACCCACGGGCGCTGCCGGGCACCGCGCAGAGGATGACCAGCACGAAGAGACCGAGGATGCAGATCATCTGCACGGTCTTGTCGAACGCCAGTCCTTCGTTGTTCGTCCAGAAGAACGAAAGGCCGGTGAGAACCGTCAGCGCCGCAAGCAGCGCAATCGGGAGGTACGAGTCCCTGGCGAGTCGGGAAACCGGAATGAGACCGAGTCCGATACCGAGCGCAACGCCCCACCATGTAAGTACCGAGATGGCCGCGGTGATCTCCGGCGGGCTACCTCCGTACCATAGGGCGGTGACTCCGATCAGTACCGCAACGATGGCCGCAAGGGCGTGTTCCGGTTCGAGAGTCTCAAATCTGCCGAAACCAGCTCGCTTTCCCCTGCGACGCGATGAAGTTGGAGTCAAGTCTTGAATTCCTCAAATTTACGCATAATGTTGGCGGTCGTAATGGCCGTCTTTTTCGCTGGTCTTCCTGCGATGCAGGCAGTGGCCGGCCCGGCGAACGTGCAATACGGCTACGAGCCTATCTCAGGGGGCGACGGGGCAAGCTCCCCCGGTGGCCCGGTCTCGTCCGGGGGCTCGGACGGCGAATCACCGACGGTCTCGAACGTGGATGTCGACGCTTCGAGCCCCGGATTCTTCGGCATCATCACCGGTTCGGGGATGCTCATCCTGGCGTTGATCCTGGTTGCCCTCGTGGCCGGCTGGCTCGGCTGGCGGCGCTTCTCGTCGGGTTCGGACCGATCGGGCATGGTTCCGCGCCTGGTCGCACTGGTCGCGATCCTGGTCGCCCTGCCACTGGTCGCCTTCAGCAATTCGCAGAGTGCGCAGCGCGCATCCGCCCCGAAGGGCTTCTTCGGCGCGATCACGCAGACCCCGTTCGCTGCCTCCGACGCGACGAGGATGGCTCGCGGAGGGATCGAATCACTCCGGCTTCCCCTCGAGTGGAGCAATGTCCAGCCTGAAAATCGAAATGAATTCGAGTGGGAGCAACTCGACGGCAAGATCAGTCTTGCCGCGAGGAACGGCATCGAGATCCTTCCGTTCGTATAAGCGTCCCCGGACTGGTCAACCGGCGCGTTCACCAAGTTGCCGGTGAGGACCGCCACCCAGCGCCGGGACTACAAGAACTTCCTGAGGGCCCTGGTCGACCGCTATGGCCCCGGCGGCGAGTTCTGGACGGACGTTTATGAGTCGAACAGGGCGTGGCCGATCAGGACCTGGCAGATCTGGAACGAAGCCAATTTCTTCTATTTCTCCACCCCCGTGTCGGCGAAGAACTACACCTCCCTGCTCAAGATGAGCGGCAGCGCGATCAAGTCGGTCGACCCGAACGCGA
>JBPPMI010000156.1:0-2456 GCA_051305975.1 Solirubrobacterales bacterium | reverse complement strand
TCTATCTCAACGCGACCTACTTCCCCGCGACCGAGCTCATGACCGCGATCGGCACCGCCGTGATCCTCCTGTACGGCGGCTACCAGGTGGTCTACGGAAACATCCAGGTCGGTGTGGTCGTCTCGTTCATCGGCTACCTCCAGCTCTTCTTCGACCCGATCCAGCAGTTGGCCCAGCTGTACGCGACCTACCAGCAGGGTATGGCCGCGCTCGACAAGATCTTCGGACTGCTCGACACTGACGTCGAGATCGTCGACTCCCCGGACGCAGTCGATCCCGGCAGGATCGAAGGCGCCCTTACTTTCGCCGGAGTCTCGTTCAGCTACGCGACCGAAGCGGAGCGCGACGACACCGAAAGCCAGCAGTACCGCTGGGCGGTCAAGGGCATCGACTTCGACATCCCGGCGGGGGAAACGGTCGCCCTGGTCGGAAGCACGGGTGCCGGCAAATCGACCCTCGCCAAGCTGGTCACCCGATTCTACGACCCCCAGGAGGGTGCGATCCTGATCGACGGCGAACCGCTTCCCCATTACCAGCAGCGGCCGCTCCGCCGCCAGATGGGAATCGTGCCGCAGGAAGGCTTCCTCTTCTCCGGCACCATCGCCGAGAACATCAGCTTCGGCCGGCCCGACGCGATGATCGACGAGATCGCGGAGGCGGCAGACGCGGTCGGCGCCACCGGCTTCATCGAACGGCTGCCCGAAGGACTCGAGACCCAGGTCGGCGAGCGTGGCGTCCAGCTCTCGTCCGGGCAACGCCAGCTGGTCGCCTTTGCCCGCATCATCCTCACCGAACCACGGATCCTGATCCTCGACGAAGCCACTTCATCTGTCGACACCCAGACTGAACGCACCATCGAATCCGCCATGGACCGCCTGCTGGCAGGCCGCACCGCGATCGTGATCGCCCACCGGCTCTCGACCATCCGCCGGGCCGACCGCATCGTCGTCCTCGACCACGGAGAGATCGTCGAGACCGGCAGCCACGACGAACTCATAGCTGCCGACTCGTACTACTCGAAGCTCTACAACGCCTGGACCAGCTAGCCGGGGCTGATGCCGCCGCCGCTGGAGCTGCCGCCGGACGATCCGCCGGAGCTCGGGGGCGCCGCCGGAGCGACGCCTCCGCCTGAAGTGGGGGGTGCCGCAGGCGCCGGCGCCGGCGCGGGAGCTGGAGCCGTCGCCGGCGGTACGTAACCCGGGTCAGCCGGCACGGTCGAAGGATCGGTGCCCGAGGACGACGAGGGGTCACTCGAAGAAGACGAGGGTGCCACCGGGGCGTCACCGCACTCGGTGAACCCGTAATCGGTGGCTGCCGTCTGGAAATCGGCGAGTGCGGCGGCACCATCGGTGGATCCCGAATCGGCCAGCGCCTCGGCCGCGTCGATCACCTCGGTCGGTGCTTCACCGTCCGTCGGGGTACCGAGCTCCCCGAGGCTTTGCGCGAGACCTGAATAGATGTCGGAGATCTGCGTCTCCTGGATCGAAGCGTCGGCCGTCGTCGACGAACCGATGGTTCCCACCGCTGCATTCACTTCGGCGCAGATGTCGTCGCCCTGCTCGATCAGCTCGTCCTGGGTGATCGCGCTCGCAGTGTCCGTTGTGGTCGTGGTCTCGACCGGAGCCGGCGCCGGATCCTCGCTGTCATCACCACCGCCGCAGCCTGCGGCACCGATGGAAACAACGGCCGAAAACATGAGCAAAGCGGCTAGTTTCTTCGAATTGAACACGGGTTCAAGGTAACAGAAGCAACGGTCGAACCCGGCAATTACGCGCCCATGCAAGGTGCTTGTTTGCCTCGTCAGGCAACAGAACGTCGAGCAGGCACGGCGTACTGGCAATCCAAGTCGCACAGCGAAACCATTCTTGACTTCTAATGAGCGAAGTCGACTTGGATTCCTTATTCAGAACTCCGGAGATGCCCGAGGCATCGCGGTAGCCCACCTCAAGTCAAAAGCTGCGGGACAGGGACTCGAACCCCGATTTCACGGACCAGAACCGCACGAATTACCATTATTCTATCCCGCAGGGACAGTGGCCAAGAATAGCTGAGGGCCGCCTGCCTTCGCAGCCCGAAAGGTGAGCCTCGGAGGCCTGGGGTTAGGCGCCCAGGACCCTTTTCAGGTCTTCTTCCTGGACTGGGTCGAGGACTGCGAGGATGTCGTCTCCTACCTTCAGCTCTGATTCTGCTGTTGGTACGAATCCCGTTCCTTCTCTCAGAATCGAGATCAGGAGGGTTCTGTCCGGGGTCTCGATCTCCCCCACCGTCTTGCCGGCGATCGGTGAACCCTCACGCAGCCGGACTTCGATGATCTCGATCTTCTCTGCTTCGAGGTCGAGCAGGTGGACCAGGTTGTGATGCGGCACCTCGTGCTCGAGCAGCTTCAGGATGAGGTCGGTGGCCGACACCACCGGCTTGATGCCCAGCAGGTCGAAGTGCGCGCGGTTCCGGGGATT
>JBPPMI010000155.1:0-2446 GCA_051305975.1 Solirubrobacterales bacterium | reverse complement strand
TGACGTTCAGGAGCTTCATGGAGTGCTCGCTGAAGTAGCGGCGGTCAGCGCCGTCCCATTCGTCGTGTTGCTCGATCAGGACGTGTCCGGCCAGGCGCAGCAACGCGGCGGGGTTGGGGAATGTGCCGACGACGTCGGTGCGGCGTTTGATCTCCTTGTTGACCCGCTCGAGCGGGTTCGTGGACCAGATCTGCCGCCAGTGTGTGGCGGGAAACTGACAGAATGCGAGGATGTCGTTCTGCGCGTCCTCGAGCATGCCGGCGATCTTCGGGTGCGACCTCGAGAGCATGCGGACGACTTCGTGGAATTGGGTGAACACGTGCTCGGTGTCTGGCTGGGCGAAGATCGTGCGGATGATCGACGCGACCATCGGCCCAGCGGTCTTGGGGACGTTGGCAAGCACGTTGCGCATGAAGTGGACCCGACACCGCTGCCATGACGAGCCTTGGAAGACGGTGTCGATCGCCGCGATCAGCCCGGTGTGCGCGTCGGAGATCACCAGCTTCACTCCGCCCAGCCCGCGGGCCTTCAGCGAGCGAAGGAACGCGGTCCAGAACGGTTGCGATTCGGTGTCCCCGACCTCGAAGCCGAGGACTTCCCTGCGCCCGTCGGCGGCGACACCGACCGCGACGACGACGGCTTGGGAGACGACCCGCCGGCCGACGCGGGCTTTGCAGTAGGTCGCGTCGAGGAACACGTACGGGTACGTGCTGTCCGCGAGCGGCCGATCGCGGAACGCCGCGACGTCCTCGTCGAGGTTGCTGCAGATCCGCGACACCTCCGACTTGCTGATCCCGGTGTCGGCACCGAGCGCCTTCACCAGGTCGTCGACCTTGCGGGTGGAGACGCCGTGGACGTACGCCTCCATCACGACCGCGAACAGGGCCTGATCGACCCGGCGGCGGCGTTCCAGCAGCGACGGGAAAAACGATCCCTGCCGCAGCTTCGGGATCCGCAACTCCAGCTCCCCCGCGGTGGTGGTGAGGGTCCGCAGCCGGGTCCCGTTGCGTTGCGTCGTACGGTCCGGGGAGCGTTCGAACGGGGCAGCGCCGATGAACGCAGCTGCTTCCGCGTCGATCAGCTCCTGGTAGAGCGTCTCGGTCGCGACCCGGATCCGGTCGTTCACATCGGTGAGTTTCAGTTCCCCGAGTAGCTCGAGGAGGGCAGACTGGTCAAGAGCCATCGTGCGTTTGTGTCCTTCCGTGAGATTCCTACACAGTTCTCACTGACCATCGCACGATGGCTCACCACGTCCACGACGTGACACCCGAGCCGGGAAACTACACCAACCCAGGGGACGCCACCGATCGGGCAGCGCACCGGCGTGAATGCTGACACCCTGCGAGGGTGGGCGAAGCAGGCCGCGATCGATGCCGGTGAGCGGCCGGGAACGACCACGAGCGAGGCGAAACGGATCAAAGAGCTCGAGTCTGAAGTCCGGGAGCTCAAGCGTGCCAACGAGATCCTCTTGGCGGCATCCTCGTTCTTCGCGCGGGAGCTCGACCCGCGACTGCCCTGGTGATCTCCTTCATCGATGATCACCGTGACCGGTTCGGGGTCGAGCCAATCTGCCGCGTGCTCACCGAGCACGGAGTGAAGATTGCCCCGTCGGGCTACTACGCCTTCAAGAAACGCCCTGCATCTGTTCGGGCTCTGCGCGATGAGGAGCTGATCGCCGAGATCGAGCGGGTCTTCTGGGACCGGAAGCTTGGCCGCGGCATCAGCGGGGTTCGCAAGATGTGGCATCTGCTGCGCCGCGAAGGCATCGTGATCGCCCGATGCACGGTGGAGCGCCTCATGCGCCGCCAGGGTCTGCGGGGCATTCGTCGCGGGAAGCAGTTCATCACCACCAAGGCTGATGCTGCGGCGGTGCGGCCGGAAGACCACGTCAACCGTGATTTCACCGCCTGCCGGCCGAACCAACTTTGGGTGGTCGACTTCACCTACGTGCCCACCTGGTCGGGCATGGCGTTCACCGCGTTCGTCACCGACGTGTTCTCCCGCCGCATCGTCGGCTGGAGAACCGCCGACCGGATGCCGACCGAGCTGCCGCTGGACGCGCTGGAGATGGCGCTGTGGGTTCGCGGCCGGGCAGGCGAAGACGTCACCGGGGTGACTCATCATTCCGATGCCGGCCGGCAATACACCGCTCTGCGCTACGCCGACAGGTTGGCCGAGGTCGGCGCGATCGCCTCGATCGGATCCGTGGGCGACTCATACGACAACGCTCTGGCCGAGTCGGCGATCGGGCTCTATAAGACCGAATGCGTGAAGATCGACGGCCCCTTCCGCACCGTCGATGAGCTGGAGCTGGCGACGCTTTCCTGGGTGCACTGGTTCAACGAGAACCGGCTGCACTCCTCGATCGACTACCTGACCCCAAACGAGTTCGAGGAACTGTATTACCGTGAGACGACTTCCCAGCAGCAACCGCTGTTGGGAGAAC
>JBPPMI010000154.1:0-12313 GCA_051305975.1 Solirubrobacterales bacterium | reverse complement strand
ATCGGCACGGACGCCGCAAAGGCCGTGGGCTACCGGTCGGCCGGCACGGTCGAGGGTCTCCTCCAGGGCGACGAGTACTTCTTCCTCGAGATGAACACCCGGGTCCAGGTCGAGCACTGCGTAACCGAGATGATCACCGGCGTCGACATCGTCCGCGAACAGATCAAGATCGCCGCGGGCGCCGAGCTTTCGCTAAGGCAGGAGGACGTGAAGATCGACGGCTGGGCGATCGAGTGCCGGATCAACGCCGAGAAGGCCGACAAGAACTTCGCTCCCGCCCCCGGCAAGATCACCAGCTACCGGGAGCCCTCCGGTCCGGGCATCCGCGTCGACACCGGCGTCATCGCCGGGTCCGAAGTCACCCCCATGTACGACCCGATGGTCGGCAAGCTGATCGTCTGGGACAACGACCGTGAAGCCGCCACCAAGCGGATGCTGCGCGCACTCGACGAATACGAGATCGGCGGCCTCTCCACCCTCATCCCGTTCCACAAGGCGATCCTCGCCACCGAACAGTGGGCGAAGGGCGAGACCTGCCGTGACCTGATGGAAGACAAGACGTGGCTGAAGACCACGGCGCCGCCGAAGACCGATCTGCCTGTCCGGGAGGAAGGGGAGACCGAGAAGGTCGCCCGCGACTACCTGGTCGAGGTTTCCGGCAAGCGGTTCGACGTCAAGGTGATCGGCGAGGCCACCGGGTTCGCCGCTGCGGCCGGCCCGGCCGGCAAGGCGCCGCCGAAGCGCGAGAAGAAGGCCGGCGGAGGAAGCGGCTCATCCTCGGAAGTCCTCGAGTCACCGATCCAGGGTTCGATCTTCAAGCTGAACGTCGAAGAAGGCGCCGAAGTGGAAGAAGGCGATCTGATCTGCGTGATCGAAGCGATGAAGATGGAGAACGAGATCGCGGCGCACCGCAAGGGCAAGGTGACGGCGCTGTCGGTCAAGGTCGGCGACGCGGTTGCCAGCGGCGACCCACTTGTGACCATCAAGTAAACCTCTCCGGGCACTATCCAGTACCATTCCGCGGTCTACCGTCGCCCTGAGGGCGGCTACAGAGAGGAACTCGTAACCATTATGGAACTACTTGCATACTTGGATCCGGGCAGTGCTTCAGCCCTGCTGGCCGCAGTACTCGCCGGAATCGCCGGCGCCGGCGCCGCCATCCGGACCTACGGAAGAAAACTGATGTTCTGGAAGAAGGACGAACCGATCACCGACGGCCCCAGCGCCACCACGGCGAACACGGAGGCCACCGCCGGTACCGCTACGGCGACGCCGGCCGATACGACCGACGACAAGCCGTCCGAGAAGTAAGAAAAGTTGGCAAACGCAGAACCTGGTTCCTTCCGGGACCGTGACAGCCGTGTTGTAATCACCGACGACGCCATCCTCCGGGCCCTCAGCCCGGAAGGTGCCGGCGACTGGGATGCCCTCGCGGCAAGCCCGTTGCTGGAGACCCTGGTCAACAAGGGAGAACTGATCCCGACCAAGGAAGTCGACGTCTCGGTGCTCAACGGGTCCACCGACCTGTTGCCGACCGGCGTCACCCGCGTCCTCGAACATCAGCGCGTCCCGTTCATCTCGTACCCCTACGAGTGGACCTTCAGCCAGCTGAAGGACGCCGCGCTGCTCCAGCTCGACCTCGGCATCGCCGCGGTCGACGAAGGACTGATCCTGAAGGACGCGACGCCCTACAACGTCCAGTTCCAGGGGTCGAGCCCGGTCTTCATCGACGTCGGCTCGTTCGAGAAGATCCCGGAAGGACTCCCGTGGGTCGGCTACCGCCAGTTCTGCATGCTTTACCTGTACCCGCTGCTGTTCCAGGCCCACAAGGACATCCCGTTCCATCCGTGGATGCGCGGCTCGATCGATGGCATCCAGCCGATCGACGCGATCAAGGTGTTCTCGCTGAGGGACCGCCTGCGCAGGGGCGTCTTCCTGCACACGTCGCTCCACGCCCGTCTCGACCGCCGGGCCAACAAGTCCGGTCCGGGCAGCGCCGACGAGAACAAGAACAAGCGGACCGTGAAGCCCGAGCAGGTCAAGGCCCACATGGCCAGCATGCGCCGCCTGGTCGACAAGCTGCGGTGGAAGACCGGTGAGACCTCCTGGAGCGGATATCGCCAGTCCAACACGTACAGCGATGACGACGACAAAAGGAAGCAGGCTTTCGTTGCCGAAGTGGCCGCTGACAAGCAGCCGACACTGACCTGGGACATGGGCTGCAACGACGGTGCCTATTCGCGCATCGCCGCCGAGAGCTCAGAACGCGTGGTCGCTTTCGACTTCGACCACGCCACGGTCGAAGCCCTCTACCGGTCGCTCAAGCAGGAAGGCAACACCAGGATCCTGCCGCTGGTCGGCAACCTGGCCGACCCGTCACCTGGACTCGGCTGGCGCGGCCTCGAACGCCGGACCCTGTCCGACCGTGGCGCCCCGGACCTCATGCTGGCCCTAGCCCTGATCCATCACGTCTCGATCTCGGCGAACATCCCGATCGCGGAGTTCCTCGAGTGGGTCAAGGACCTCGGCTCGACGCTCCTGATCGAGTTCCCGAAGCGCACCGACCCGATGGTACGTGCGCTCCTGGCGAACAAGCAGGAAGGCGCCAACCTCGACTACGACCTCGACAACTTCGAGGCTGAACTGAAGAAGCGCTTCAACATCGAGAAGCGCGAGGAGCTGCCTTCCGGCGACCGGGTCCTCTACCTGGCCTCCCCGCTCTAAGTGAACCTCGACTGGACGAACGAGGCGCCGACCCGGCGCCAATGGCTTCTGGGCGGTGGCCACCTGGCCGCCCTCTGGGCCATCACGTTCGTCCAGCCGCTGCTCGATCTGCTGGGCAACAACCCGGACTTCTTCGTTGCCCGGGACAACAGCCCGGGAGACGTGCTGATACTTGCAATCGGATTCACGCTGGTCCCGCCCCTGGCCATGCTTTTCATCGAATGGGTCGCGAAGCTGATCGGACCGAAGGTCTACTACGCGGTCCACGCCCTGTTCTTCTTCGTGATAGCGGTGTTCCTGTTCATCGGGATCGAGAGCAACTTCTTCGACGGCCCGACGATCCTCATGGTGCTCCTCGCCATGATCCTCGGCGCCCTCTTCGCCTACGCCGTCTTCCGGGTGGTCTTCCTGAAGAACCTGATGGACATCCTGATCGTCGCCCCGGTGGTGATCCTGCTGCTCTTCATCTTCACCAGCAAGAGCTCGGACGTGATCTTCCCGAAGGAAGAATCGGTCAGCATCGGCACGACCACCGAAGCAACCACCCCGGTCGTCTGGGTGATCTTCGACGAGCTCGGCACCGCGAGCCTGATGACAAAGGAAGGCGAGATCGACGGAACCCGCTTCCCGAACTTCAAGAAGCTCGAGAACGAGAGCACCTGGTACCCGAACCAGACCACCACCTCGTACTTCACCCCGACCGCCGTGCCCGGCCTGCTGACCGGCAACGTGCCGGAGGAGGATGCCCTGGCGACCGCTTCCGACCAGCCCGACAACGTCTTCGCGATGCTCTCGGACTCGTACGACTACCACGTAACCGAACCGATCACCCAGATCTGCCCGGTTTCGCTCTGCCCCGAGGAGGGCACCCAGGAACGCCAGCTGAGCCGCCTCAAGGCGCTCTACTCGGACCTCAAGTACGTCGAAGGCCGCCTGGTGCTGCCCCCGAACGTCGCCGACACCCTGCCGGACGTCGGCACCGACTTCACCGATTTCGGTGGCGGCGGTGACGAGGAAGAAGCCGGTGGCATCGTCGACGACCAGTTCGTCAAGGGTCGTGGCGGCGCCAAGGCCCCCTCCGAATACTCCGAATTTATCAGCAAGATCCCGGCGAAGAACTCGACCCTCACGATGATGCATGTCAAGCAGCCCCATCAGCCGTGGAAGTACGACACGAAGGGCCAGCTCTATAACGAATCCCCGATCAAGCAGCTCTCCGAGAGCACCAACTTGTGGCTGGTCGACGACAACGGGGTGGCGACCGCCCAGCAGCGGCAGCTAGTCCAGACCGGTTTCGCCGACACCCTGCTCGGTCAGGTCATGGATCGGGTCAAGTCCAACGGCAACTGGGACAACGCGATGGTGATCGTCACCGCCGACCACGGCATCAGCT
The DNA here is from genome assembly GCA_051305975.1 of Solirubrobacterales bacterium. Lineage (GTDB taxonomy): Bacteria > Actinomycetota > Thermoleophilia > Solirubrobacterales > 70-9 > 67-14. The sequence goes on along the minus strand of JBPPMI010000154.1, from coordinate 8,196 downwards.
TCCAGGGCGGTGACATCGCCCAGCGGATCGCCGACACCCGGAGCATGGGCGAGGTGGCCAACCCGCCTCTCTTCATCAAATACCCGGGCCAGCAGGCTGCGCGGATCGACCGGATCCACAGCCAGACGCTCGACGTCGTGCCGACGATCGCACGGGAGCTCGGGGTCGAAGGCATGTACGAGACCGACGGCGTGCCGCTCCAGGGCGACGACGTCCCCGACCGGGATGTCGTGGTCAAGGACGTGAAGAACGAGACCTTCACAGTTTCCATCGCGGACATCAAGAAGCAGCGCACCGCGGCGATCGCCGATAAGAACAGGCGCTTCGGCACCGGTCCGCTCTACACGCTCGGCCCGGCCCCCGAACTGATCGGTGAACTGGCACCGCCGGTCACGGGCCCCGCCGACGAAGCCACCCTCGACACCCCCGGCAAGTACGAGAACTACCAGCCGGGCAACTCGGCGGAGATCCCCATGTGGGTCACCGGCACCCTCGACGGCCCCCGGGTCGGCGCCACGATCGCGGTCGGCGTCAACGGAAAGATCCGCGGCACCACCAAGTCATTCGAGTTCAAGGGGGCACAGCGCTTCGGCACCCTCGTCGATCCAGCATCACTGACCGCGGGCCGCAACGAGATCACGGTCTACGAAGTTGACAGGACCGGCAAGCTGTTCCCTCTGGGCTTCAACTAAGGGTCTCGCCGCCTCCTATCCCCGCGAAGCGGGGATCAAGACGTCAGGACCCGATCCTTGTTCCTGACCCCGGCTCAGCCCCCAGGAGGGGCCGGCCACTTCTTTGCCGAGAGGCGGCAGGTTGCGCCCTTGCAGGCTCGTAGCCTGGCCAGTTCGTTTTCGAGGTAGGCGGTGATGCTCTCGTACCGCGGATCGCCGTACCGGTTGTGGAGCTCGCCCGGGTCCCGCGGAATGACGTAGAGCTCCCGGTCCCCGATCTCGTATTCGACGTACTTGTAGGGCCCGACGCGGATGCCGACATAGTTCTGGTTGGCTGCCTTGGCCGAAGTGTGGGCACCCCTGCGCGCGGTGACCACGGGTGGCTCGTTCGGATAGTCGCCGGGAATGAAACGGGTGGCCTGCTGGTAGCTCGAGAGGAGGATCGGGCGCCGCGAGCGCTGCTTGGTGTTCCGCCAGAACTGGATCATCGGCCGGCCATCGATCTTGCTGCGGGCCTCGGCTCCCGTGAGCTTCAGGATCGTCGGGGCGATGTCCTGGTTCGCCACGGGCTCGTAGCTGGTCGAGCGGGGCTTGATCCCGGGGCCACGGATCACCAATGGGACCCGCAGGGCCGGTTCGTACGGAAGGAGCTTGCCCCGGTTGATCCGGTGCTGGCCGTAGAAGAACCCGTTGTCGGAAGTGAACAGGATGTAGGTGTTCTTCAGCTTGCCCGTCTCCCGGAGCGCATCGACGATCCCCCTGACACCTTCGTCGACCGACTGGAGGGCCTCGACCGACTTCTGGTTCTCGATGGTCATCTGCGTGACCTCGCTGGTGGTCAGGCGCGGGTTGCTCCGGATGAAACCGGGCTTGTCGGACATGTCCGGCTCGTTGTATCCGGGCGGCCTGGGGTTCTGCGTACGAAGCGCCGTGTCGTAGTGGCGGACCGCCGGTTCCGGTCCGATCGGCGGGCGCGAGTCGCCGTGGGGCGTGTGGTAGTCGACCTGGAGGAAGAACGGCTGGCTGCCGGATTCGCGGATCTCGTCCTCCGCCTGAAGACTCATCGAATCGGAGTGGTAGTTGCAGAGGACCGGGCTGAGGTCGGGACAGCCGATCGGGTCCTTGCCTCCGGTCATGTCGTAAAAGGGGTACCCCAGCCGGCCGGTGACCGCCCCGTCGATGTTCTGCTGGTAGCCGTAGAACTCCCTGGTCGAGTTGTCGGTGGCATCGGTGACCCACCGGTCCCAGCCGGGCGGCACCTCGGTCGCCGCCGGGGCATCGGGACCGCCGTAGTTGTTCATGAACTTGCCGTAGTGGAGGGTGCGGTAACCGGCCCGCTGCAGCCAGACCGGCAGGTTCTCCCGGTTGATGCGATTGGCCCGGAACGAGTCCCAGCCGCCGCGCGGGCCGCCGATCCGGATCACACCGTGGTTCTGCGCGTACTGGCCGCTGAGAAGGGAAGCCCGGGATGGCGCGCAGAGCGGGAAGGGCGTGATGTAGTTGCTGAACTCGATGCCCTTGTCCCGGATCAGCTTCATCGTGTTCGGCATGACCTGGCGCTCGACGTCATAAAGGTCACGCCATGTGGCGCGAAACTGCTCCAGCGGCTGGTCGTCCGTCTGGATCACGACCACGTTCGGGCGCGAGGCCGCCTTCGCCGCCTCGACGGACAGGAAGGCGACGATCGCGCACGCTGCCGCCAGGCACGCGAACAGCGCCTTCATCGCTCTCACCGGGTACTTCGCGGCCCCGGGACTAGCGGAGGCCTCGTTTTCGGGTCTGTGATTCAGCAGAACACCTGTAGGTAGCAACCACCAAGTAACACGATAGGTGCGGGGACCGTCATATAAATTGCGGCAGGAAACGTAACGACCGGCCCGGGCGCAACTTTCAGGTCACGCCAGATGTTTACAAAGTTAATGATGATCCCCCGCATCAGCAAACCAGTCATGCCCACATTGATTCTCGCGATAGGAGTCGTCCTGCTCGGTTCGATACCGGCCGAGGCCCGCACCGCACGGGCGACCGTCACCCCCGGGCCCACGGCCGAAAACGCTTCGATCTTCTCCGAGATCAGCTTCCGCGGCGTCAACCGCAAGAAGTCGGGCCCGATCACCGTGCGCGGCAGCCGGTCCGGCCGCCACGCGTTCTCCCGCAAGGGACACGGCGACGGCAACGGTTTCAGCCTCGTCATGAAGCGCCGATTTCAGGAATCCGAGCGGGTGACCGTGAGGACCCGGCTGCGGATCCCCGGCGCGAAGGCCGGCAACTACCGGTTCAAAGTGGAGAACCTCGGTGGTCCACGCGTCAAGAAGCTCGGTAACTCTCCCCTCGAGGACGGCGGCGAAGTCCAGTTCAGGTCCCGACCGAACCTGCGCCCCTTTTCCATGAACATCCGAAAGAACACCCCCGCCGCCGGTGACGACCCGATCTTCGTCGGTTCCAAGCAGCGCGGCACCGCGATCTTCGACTCGAACGGAAGGCCTGTCTGGTTCCGGCCGGGTCGCACCACCGATTTCCGGACGGCGACCTACCGGAAGAAACCCGTGCTCACCTGGTTCGAAGCCCCGACCAGGGGGTCCGGCATCAACCGTTCCACCTACACGATCGCCAATCGCAAGTACCGCATCATCAAGCGGTTCACTCCCGGGAACGGCTACTCGGGTGATTCACATGAATTCCGGCTGACCCCCCGCAATACCGCCTACATCACCACCTACCGGACGGTCAGGCGGGACCTGCGGGGGATCGGCTTCGAGCAGAACGGCCGGGTCAGCGACTCGGTCGCCCAGGAGGTGGACCTGAAGACCGGCCGCGTGATCTGGGAGTGGCACAGCCTCGACCACGTCCCGGTCAAGCACAGTTACGCGAACGGGCCGCGGCGCCCGGGCAACCCCTACGACTACTTCCACATCAATTCGATCATCGACACGCCGGACGGCAACGTCATGATCTCCGGCCGCAGCACCAGCGCCGTCTACAAGGTGAGCCGCAGTACCGGCCGGATCATCTGGACGCTCGGTGGCAAGAGGAGCGATTACAAGTTCGGCAGGGGCGCAAAATTCTCGCTCCAGCACGACGCCCAGCCGCATCCCGGCAACAGGGTCTCGCTGTTCGACAACGCCGATGCCCCGATCGTCGACAAGCCGAACGCCGACCAGTCCCGCGCCATCGTCCTGAAACTGAACAACAAGACGAAGAAGGCGACCCTGGACGCGCAGTTTCTCCATCCGCTGAAGCCGCTGTCGCCGACCCAGGCGAACATGCAGCTCCTCGGCAGCGGCAACTGGTTCGTCGGCTGGGGCCAGGTGCCCTTCCTTTCGGAGCACACCCCCGATGGTGAGCTCGTCTTCGACGCAGTGGTTCGCGGAACCAGCTCGTACTACCGCGCCTACCGCCAGCCCTGGACCGGCGACCCGCAGGGGAAGGTCGCGATCGCGGTCGACGGATCCGTCTCGAAGGCCTGGGTCAGCTGGAACGGCGACACCGAGGTCCGGCGCTGGAGGGTCCAGAGCGGTGCCACCGCCAAGTCGCTGTCGGCGGCGGGTACTGCCCCACGTGGCGGCTTCGAGACCCAGATCGATCTGCCGGCCGGCGCGGCATTCGTCAAGATCCAGGGGCTGGACGAGGACGGCAAGGTCATCGGCAGCACGGACGTCACCAGGGTGGACTGACCCCCCGATGGGGCGATCACCCGCCATGACCGGGTCGCGAACACTTCGATTCTCACTGCTACCGATCCTCCTGGCGGCCATGCTGGTGCCGGCCGGCGGGGCATCCGCGGCCACGGTCTCGCCCAGCGCGATTTCGGCAAACGCCTCGATCTGGACCGAGATCAGCTTCCGTGGTGTGGCGCCGTCGGCCGCCGGGCCGATCGGAGTGATCGGCACCCGCTCCGGCGACCACACCTATACCCGCCGCCAACATTCCGACGGCCGCGGAGTCAGTCTGGTGATGGATCGGCCGTTCAGCCCCGCCGAGCAGGTGTTCATAAGTTCGAGCCTGTCGATCCGCGGGGTGAATGGCGGAGTCTTCAGCTTCGTCACCGAGAACATCGGGTTCCCCCGGCCGAAATACCAGCGGCGGGAGGACGTCGTGTCCGGCGAGAAGCGGCCGTTCCGCTCCCGGCCCGGCCTCCGGCCTTTCTCGCTCCAGGTGCGCCAGAGAACAGACGAAGCCGGGGACGATCCGGTCTTCGTCGGTTCCAAGAACAACGGCAACGCGATCTTCTCCGCTGCCGGCCGCTTGATCTGGTTCCAGCCGATGCGGTCCACCGACTTCCGCACCCAGACGTACAGGGGTAAGCCTGTGCTGACGTGGTTCCAGGCACCGACCCCCGGGTCCGGCCTCAAACGGTCTTCCTACATCATCGCGGACCGCTCCTACCGGGTGATCAAACGGATAGTTCCCGGTAACGGCTACCGGGCAGACTCACACGAATTCCGGATCACCCCTCGTGGCACGGCCTTCATCACGGCCTACCGCACGGTCCAGCGCGACCTCCGGCCGGTCGGACTCACCGAGGACGGACGCGTGGTCGACTCGATCGCGCAGGAAGTCGACATCGAAACCGGCCGCGTCATCTGGGAATGGCACAGCCTCGATCAGGTTCCGGTCACCGACAGCTATACCGCCCGGGTGAGGCGCGAAGGATCGCCGTTCGACTACTTCCACATCAATTCCGTGATCGACACCCCGGACGGGAACGTCATGATCTCCGGCCGCAGCACCAGCGCGGTTTACAAAATCAACCGGCGCACCAGCCGTCTGATCTGGACCCTGGGCGGCAAGAGCAGCGACTTCCGCTTCGGGCCGGGGGCGGCTTTCTCGTGGCAGCACGACGCCCAGCCGCTGACAGGAAACCGGATCTCCCTGTTCGACAACGCCGACGCCTTCGTATCCACCGGACCGTCTGCCGAACAATCCCGGGGCCTCGTTCTCGAGGTCGACGAAACGAAGGATGAAGCCAGGCTGGTCACCGAATTCCTCAACCCGGCCCGGGTCCTGTCACCTTCCCAGGCGAACGTGCAGTCCCTGCCGACCGGCAACTTCTTCATCGGCTGGGGGCAAAGTCCGCTGATCTCCGAACACGCGGCAGACGGGAGCATCGTCTTCGACGCGAGGCTGCGCGGTGCCAGCTCGGCCTATCGCGCCTACCGGCTGCCCTGGACCGGCAGGCCGGGGGGACCGGTCGCGATCGAAGTGGACCGCGCGGCCGGCTTTACTGACGTCTGGGTCAGCTGGAACGGCGACAGTTCCGTGCGCCGGTGGCGGGTGCTCGCCGGACCGGAACGCCGCAAACTCGAACCCGTCGCCATCCGGGCAAGGGCCGGCTTCGAGACGAAGATGCGGCTCCCGGACACCTGGCGCCGGATCCACGTCCAGGGAATCGACCAGGAGGGCCGGGTCCTCGGCCGTACCCGGGTGGTGGCTGCGCGCTAGTTGCCCGGCTCCGGCCAGGGAGGCAGCGCGGCCCGGCAGGCGGCGGCCTCGCACCTCGCCACTTCTTCGAGGTGGGACTCCATGTATTCCCTGACTCCTGCGTAACGCGCAGAGCCGATCCGGTTGTTCATCTCGAACGGATCGCGGCTCAGGTCGTAGAGCTCCTGGCCACCACGCTCGTAATCGACGAACTTGTACGGGCCGACCCGGAATCCCTCGTAGTTGAGGATCGGAGCTTTGTTGGAGATTCCGGCGTCCGCGATCCGGGGCAGGAGGCGGAGGGAGATCCCCACGGGCCTGCGTGACCGGACACCGGGGTTTCTCCAGGAGGACTGGAGTGGGCGGCCGTCCATCTCGTAGTCCGGAGTCACACCGGCGAGCTTGAGAGCGGTAGGTGCGATGTCGATGTTGCCGGTGACGTCCAGAGACTTCCTTCCCTCCGGCACGGTGGGCCCGCGCACCGCCATCGCTACCGTCGCCGACTCTTCATAAGGCATGAACTTGCCCACGTCGTAGCGGTGCTCTCCGAGGTAGTAGCCGTGATCCGACATGAAGAAGATGTATGTGTTGCGGAGCTGTTTGGTCTTCCTCAGCGTGGCGACGATCGCGCCGATCGCGTCATCGGCAGCACGCAGCGACTCGAGTTGCTTGCGGTAGGACTTCGCCAGGCGCTTGATGTCCCTGCGATTCATCCTCGGGCTGAGATCCCGCAGAAGACCCGGCTTGTCGCTGAGGTCGGCTTCGTTGAAGTTCGCCGGGCGGGGCAACGGCGTCCGGTTGGCTGAATGGAGGTGACGCGTGGCCGGTTGCGGGCCCTTGGGGGCCGTGACATCGCCATGAGGACCCTGAAGGTCGATCTGGAGGTAGAGCGGCGCTTTCTTCTTGCGCTTGATCTCCCGGACCGCCTGCCTCGCCATGACGTCAGTCAGGTAGTTGCACTTCCGGCCGGGGAATCGCTTGACCAGAAGGTCGGCCGTACACTTCTTCGAGTCGATCCCCGGGCCCTCCGACTGGTAATTCGGATTTCCGAACGGGGGTAGTGCTTGTCCGTTCTTGGACACCGGATAGCCGTAGTACCTCGTACCCGGCAGGTAGGCGGTGGTGAACCAGTTGTCCCAGCCAGGTGGCACCGTGGTGTCGACCCGGTTGTTGACACCGTCGAAGTAGCCGTTCATGAACTTGCCGAAATGCGAGGTGCGATAGCCGGCAGCCTGCAGAGCGACCGGCAGGTTGGCCGTGTAACCGGGCGAGTTCTGCCATCCCTCCCAGCCACCGCGGGCCCCGCTGTTTCCGAGGACCTTGCTGTTCTGCGAGTACTGGCCAGTGAGCATGGAAGCACGGGACGGCGAGCAGATCGGGGTCGTCGCGTAGTGACTCGTGAACTCGGTGCCGCCCCGGAAGATCTTCCGGACCGTGTTCGGCATCACCAGGTGGGAACGGCCTGACTGGTCCACGTACCTGGCCTTGGCGGTGCGGGCACTCTGGTCGTCGGTCTGGATGACGACGATGTTCGGGCGGGCGCCCTGCGCGAGGCCGGGAAGCCCCACGAGCGCGGCTCCGGCGAGGCTGCCGGCTGCAACTGTGCGAAGGAGGTGACGGTTAATTGCGGTCATTCTTTCCTGGTTGGTTCGGTTTCGGTTTCGGTTTCGGTCGCGGCAGGTCACTGATGCCCTTGCGGCACTCGACGCCGGCACAGAACCGGCGCGCCTCGAGCTCGGCATCCATCACCCTGACCACCCGGCGGTAGCGCTTCGACTTGACCTTGTTGCTCAGCTCGTGTGGATCGGTCTTCAGGTCGTAGAGCTCGTGGCCACCCGGCTCGTAGCTGATGTATTTGTACCGGCCGGCGCGAAGCCCCGTGTAGTTGACGTAGGGCACCGAACCCGAGACGGCTGCGTCAGCTTCGCCCCGGGTGCCGAGGTGCTCGTTCAGGGCCTCCGAGCGGAGCAGGTACGACTCGAGGATCACCGTGCGGTTCGCTCCCCTGCCGGGGCGCCTCAGGACGTTCGCGAACGACCGGCCGTCGGGTTCCAGGCCAAGCTTGGCTCCGGCCAGGTCGGCGATGGTCGGGGCCAGGTCCACG
>JBPPMI010000153.1:0-13750 GCA_051305975.1 Solirubrobacterales bacterium | reverse complement strand
CGATGGCGATTGTAGGTCGCGCTCCGGCAGCCGGGACCCGCGCTACAGCGCGAAGAGCTGGGAGAGCGACCGGCCGACGTCGGGCGGCTCCTCTTCTCCCTTTGATGCCGCCTGGACCCCGGCTGCGAGTGCCTCGGCCGCGTCCGAGATCTGGCTGGCGCGGTTCGGGCGGATCTCTCCCGCCTTGGCCGCTTCCGAGAGGTCGGACTCCATCAGACCGGCGAGTTCACCGAGGCGGCGCAATCCGAGGGTCGACGCGGTGCCGTGAAGGGCGTGGGCTTCCTGCCGGAGAGCTTCGAAGTCGGTGGTGCCCGTATCGAGCCCGGCCGAGATCATGTCGCAGCGCTGACGGGCCTCCTTGGCGAAGGCACCGAGTAGTTCACCGCCGTCTGAATTCTCTTCGCTCATGCTCTCTATCTCCCATCAAAATCTGTAACGCCGGACGGACAGAACGGTTGCTGCGTCCCCATTGTTGCCGTTCAGCCACCGACTTGCATACTGGTGGGGCAAATTCCTTCCCGGGTCGCATAGGCTCCGCGCAGTCTTACCCAATCGAACGGAGAGAACGTGGCAAAAAGAGCGGCACTGGTGACTGGTGGTTCCGGCGGCATCGGCCTGGCGATCGCGAGGCGGCTCGCCGAGAGCGGTTATGCCGTGACCATCTCCGGGCGCCGGGAGGAAAAACTTCTCGGCGCTGCTGAAGCTCTCGCCGACGACGACCTCAAGGTAGAAGGCGTCGTCGCCGACGTCACCTCCGAACAGGCCGTGATCGACCTGGTGGCCGAGCACAAGCGCCAGTGGGGGCGCCTCGACGTCCTGGTGAACAACGCCGGTGTCGGCATCGGCCAGGCGGTCGACCAGATCACCGTCAAACACTTCGACCTCCAGGTCGCCATCAACCTCCGGGCCCTGATGGTCGCCACTCGCGAAGCCACGCCGATGCTCAAGAAGGCCGGTGAGGAACACGGCAAAGCGACAATCGTCAACCTGGCTTCCATCGCCGGCAAGCAGTACCCGGGATGGCTCTCCGTCTACGCGGCGACCAAAGCCGCAGTGATCTCGTTCTCCGGATCGACCCAGAAGGAACTCGGCGCGTCCGGCGTCTGCGCGACCGCGATCTGCCCCGGATTCGTCGCCACCGACATGAGCGAGTTCGCGACCGGGATGGTCCCCGCCGAAGAGATGATGAAGACCACTGACATCGCCGATGCGGTCAGCTTCCTGCTCTCCGTCTCGCCGAACTGCGCAATTCCCGAGATCATCATGAGCCGTCCGGCGTCCGGTCCCGACACCGGCGGGATGTAACCAGCCCGGCCGGCCATCACGCCCTACACGAGTAGAACAATGAGGTGCCTGGTCGCCGCTTTCGGCGATCCGGGGCACGTCTTCCCCGCGATCAGTCTCGCCCGGTCCCTGAAGGCCGCCGGCCACGAGGTTCTGGTCGAGACCTGGCCTCAATGGGAGGAGGCGGTCGAAGGCGCCGGCCTCGGTTTCGTCAGCGCCGAGCAGTACCAGGTGTTCCCTCCCCCGACATCCGGATCGCCTGGTGGCGGCGACGCGGCAGTGGCGCTCATCCCACTGCTCGAGGAGTTCGATCCAGATGTGGTCGTAAACGACATCCTCACGGTCGCGCCGGCTCTGGCTGCCGAGAAGTACGGCTGCCACTGGGCGACCCTGATCCCGCACATCTATCCGGTTCAGGGCGAAGGCATGCCGTTCTTCGCGATCGGCGCCCTGCCGCCACGTACACGCCTCGGCACGAAGCTCTGGGAGATGACCGACAGCTTGCTGATCCGGGGCCTGGAACGTGGACGGCACGACCTGAACGCCCAGCGTGAGATCGTCGGGCTGCCTCCCACCGACCGCTTCCACGGCGGCATCAGTCCCGAGCTGGCCATGGTTGCGACCTATCCGCAGCTCGAGTACCCCCGGGACTGGCCGGAGTCCGTCCACGTGACCGGCCCGATGCCGTTCGAGATGCCCCACGACGAGATCGACCTCCCCGGGGGGGACGACCCGCTGATCCTGGTCGCGCCGAGCACATCGCAGGATCCCTACAACCATCTGGTGCGTTCGGCACTGAAGGCATTCGAGAACGAGCAGGTGCGAGTCGTGGCGACCACCAACAACGTGATCCCGTCGCACCCGATCGAGGTTCCGTCGAATGCTGTGCTGGTCAACTGGCTCAGCTATTCGCAGTTGATGCCGCAGTCGGCGCTGGTCCTGTGTCACGGAGGCCACGGAACGGTCGCCCGGGCCCTCCATGAAGGAGTCCCGGTCCTGACCTGCCCCGCGGCGGGCGACATGAACGAAACCGCGGCGCGCATCACCTGGACCGGCGTCGGCCGCTCTGTGCGATGGAGCATCACCGGACCCAATTCAATCCGCTGGGCAGCGGCCGAGATCCTGAATGAACCCGCGTTCCGGGCCAACGCAGGAGAAATAGCTGCCTGGAGCCGGAACCACGACGGCGCCGCTGAGGGTGTCGAACTAATCGAAGCCCTCACTGACACGAGATAGGGTCTCGCCGCCTTGATCGCCGCGAAGCGGGGATCAAGACGCCAGGACCCGATCCTTGTTCCAAGCTCCGGGGGACGGACTCGAACCGTCAACCTACGAGTTAACAGCTCGTCGCTCTACCGATTGAGCTACCCCGGAATAGGTCGGAGCAGCCTACCGAAACGGGACGGCTGAACCGGGTCTCATACTTCGGCCTCGGCGCGGTTCACCTTTTCGAGGAGTTCGGCGCGCTGCCGGTTCAGCGCAGCCCGCAAATGTGGGTCATCCCCGGCCGACGCGGCGGCGATCTCGTCCTCCAGTGCTGCGAGTTCGAGCTCCATGAAATTCCGGCGGATCGACCCCGCGCCGACCTGTTCCGGACTCGCCCTGAGCACGAGCGCCGCGACCAGGCGATGAAGTTCGCGGTCGTCGGGATCGAGGCCTTCGGCCGGGTCGTCGAGGTGCCCCTTCAACCATTCGACGGTACGCACCATGAGTGGTGAAGTCAGGTGCTTCGTTTGGAGCTTCTCGATGTATGGACGACCTTCTTCCGGCTTGGCGACACACATCGCCAGCAGGTGACGTTCCTGGCGTTCGCGCTGCGAAAGCAGAGCCCCCGGCTGGGCGGGTGCCGCCAGCGGGGCCGTCGCGGTGGTTGTCGCAGGACCTGTCCTCGTCTCCGGCTGAGGTGGCGGAGCCGACGTGACCCGGGCGACCACGATGGTCGGGTCGATGCCGAGCCTCTCGGCGACTTTCCTGACAAGTTCGTCGCGGGTGGCCCCGGCAGGCACCTCGGCCAGCACCGGTGCCGCTTCTGCGAGACCACGGTCTCGGTCCTGCGGTGAAGACGGATCGACCCCGCCGATGATCAGGTCGAGGTGGAACTCGGGCAGGTCCACGGCCCCCTCGACCAGGCTGCGGAAGCGCTCCGTCCCGCCCTCGGAGACGACCAGCTCGGCCGGGTCCTCGCCGGCGGGCATCGCCACCACCTTGATCGCCAGCTTTCGGCCGGCCGCGACCTGCTGCGCCCGGAGCATCGCCTTGCGGCCCGCAGCATCGGCGTCGAGGGCCAGCACGATGTTCTCGACCGTGGCCGAGAGCAGCGCGAGCTGCTGCTCGGTGATGGCGGTCCCCATTACGCCGACCGCCTCGGTGAGACCCGCCTGGTGGCAGGCGATGACATCGGTGTAGCCCTCGACCACGATCGCCCTGCCGGCTTTCGCCATCGGTCCGCGGGCCCGGTCGATGCCGTAGAGGATCTCGCTCTTGTGGAAGATCTCGTTCTCGGCCGAGTTCAGGTACTTCGGCTTCTGGTCGTCGCGCATGGCGCGGGCACCGAAGCCGACCGCACGCCCGCGGGCGTCCCGGATCGGGAAGGTGATGCGCTCGCGGAACCGGTCGTACATGCCGCCGTTCCGGCCCTTCTGCGCGAGGCCGGTCTTCGCCATCTCGGCCACGGAGAAACCCGCCTGCTGGCCGCGGACGATCAGCGTGTCCCAGGCACTCGGTGAATACCCGACGCCGAAGTCCCGGAGGATCTCCTCCCCGAGACCGCGCCCGGCGAGGTAGTCACGGGCCTTTCCGGCCTCGGGAGCATCGTGAAAGAACGCGGAGTAATACCCGGCCGCCCGCTCCAGCAGTTCGCTCAGCCGGGTCCTGGCCTGACGCCTCTGCTCGGCCTGGGGGTCTTCCTTCTCGCGGGTGATCTCGACCCCGTACCGGTCGGCCAACAGCTCCACTGCGTCCGGAAAGTCGATGTTCTCGGTGGCGATCACGAAATCGAACAGGTCCCCGCCTACCTGGCAGCCGAAGCAGTGGTAGAGCTTGTCCTCGGCGTGGATGCCGAAGGAAGGCGAACGCTCGTCGTGGAACGGGCAGAGCCCGGTCCAGCGGGCGCCCTGGCGACGCAGCTCGGTGTGGGCGGAGACGATCTCGACCATGTCCGCCGCGGCGCGGACCCGGTCGATAGTGTCGGGAGTGAACTTGGACATCGAGAGCTAGCTTAGGGTCTCGCCGCCTTGATCACCGCGAAGTGGTGATCAAGGCGTCAGGGCCCGGTCCTTATTCCCGCGTTTTGCGGGGAAGATGGCTCTAGAACCGCGATCCCTCCGGAACATACAGGTCCGTGAAGTGGGCGATGCAGTACCGGTCGGTCATTCCGGCGAGCAGGTCCGTGACCCGCTGGAGGTCATCGGCGTCCGGGTCGATCACCGGGACCTGATCGACCCGCTCCATGTAGTGGTCGAACAGGATGTGAAGGGCGCGGGTGACCCGCTCGTGTTCCTTGCGGGCCGTATCGCCGAGGTACACGTTCTGGAACATGAACTTCCGGAGGCGCAGCATCGCCGCTCCCATCTCATCGCTCTGGCGGATCTCGTCCCCGGTTCGGGACTGCTCGACGATGTCGGTCACGAGGGAATCGATCCGGCTGGAGCCGGTCGGGCCGAGCATCGCGATCTCCTCGGTCGGCAGGTCCGCGGAGCTGAGGATCCCGGCCCGCAGGGCGTCGTCGATGTCGTGGTTTATGTAGGCGACCCGGTCGACCAGCCGGACGATCTGGCCCTCCAGGGATTCGCTCTTCACGGGACCTGTGTGATTGAGGATGCCCTGCCGCACGGGCTCGTTCAGGTTGAGTCCGCGGCCTTCACGCTCGAGCACGTCGACCACGCGCAGGGAATGCTCGTTGTGGCGGAAGCCAGGACCGCCACGGGACTTGCTGGCCTCGTCGAGGGCCTGCTCACCGATGTGGCCGAAAGGCGGGTGCCCGAGGTCGTGGGCGAGTCCGATCGCTTCGGTCAGGTCCTCGTTCAGGTCGAGAGCGCGGGCGACGGTCCGGGCGATGCCGGTCGCTTCGAGGGTGTGGGTCAGCCGGGTCCGGTAGTGGTCGCCTTCGGGAGCGATGAAGACCTGGGTCTTGTGCATGAGGCGCCGGAAGGACTTGCTGTGGACGATCCGGTCACGGTCCCGCTGGAACGGCGTGCGCAGGTGGCTGTCTTCCTCCGGGACGGCGCGGGTAGCCGGCCACGACAGCACCGCTCTTTCCGAGAGGCTGTCCTTCTCGCGTGACTTGACTGTTTCGGCGAATGGTGAGGTCATCGGGCTGCTGCGGTTTCTTCCGGCCTCGGGAGGCGTACGTGGGCGTGGTGCTCGAGAGTGTCGCCGATCGCCCGTCCCGCCTGCCTGACAGCTGCGGGAGAACTTGTCGATCCGTCACTCATCGGTGAGCCGAGTGCGGAAACCATGAACTCGTGGGCCTCGCCCGAGAACGGGAACGAGTTGGCTTCGCAGGTCGGGCAGACCACGCCCCCCGCCGCTCCGGAGAAAGCGGTCAGGTGGTCGGTCGCCCCGCAGCGGGAGCAGCCGGAGAGCTCAGGCGCGAACCCTGCCGCCAGGGCGAGCTTGAGGCGAAACGTGACCATGCCTTCCAGACCCGCGGCACTCCCGGCGGGATCGGCGTCGATAAGCGCCAGGTACCGGCAGAGCAGGTTGTACGCGGGCTGGTTCGGTTCGGCTCCGTCGAGCAGCCTCAGCACCGCCCCGCAGGCGTCCCCTGCCGCGCGGATCCCGCGGGCCGACGACCGCAGCGCGCCGTAACCGTCGACCGTCTCGGCGGCGGTCACCGTGTGGAGGTCGCCACGCCCGCGATGGAGGACGAGGCTCAGCCGGAAGAACGGCTCGAGCCGCCCGCCGAACCGTGACTTCGGTTTGCGTACTCCTTTGGCGATCGCGCCGAGCCGCCCGTACTCGCGTGAGTACAGGTGGAGGATGCGGTCGGCCTCGCCGTAACGGATCGAACGGAGGACCACCGCTTCGGTCTTGAAGTTTCCGGGCATGCCTTAAGGGTGGCGGATCGGGCGGACGGGCCTTCAGGCGCGTCGGCGGCGCGGCGGTTTCCGCAGCTTGACCTGGCAGTTCGGGCAGAAGTAGGTCGACCGGCCGCCGACCACGATCCGCACGATCGTCTCACCGCAGTTGACGCAGTCCTCGCCTTCGCGCCGGTGGACCAGGAACTCGTTCTGCATCGATCCGGTCTGACCCTTCGCGTCGCGGTAGTCGTCGATCGAGGCGCCGCCGAGGTCGAGACCGCGCTCGAGCGCTTCGACCACGCCGTCACGCAATGCCTGGCGGTGCTCGGGCTTGAGCGAGGCGCCAGTGGTGAGCGGATGGAGTCGCGCCCGGAACAGGGCTTCGTCGGCGTAGATGTTGCCTACCCCGACGACGCCTTTCTGGTTGAGCAGGAAAGACTTGAGCGGCCCGGTCCGGTCGGCCGTCATCGCCGCCATCGACTCGACCGTGAATTCCGGTGAAAGCGGTTCGACCCCGAGCCGCGAGTCGAAATACTCGTCGAGGGCCTTGTCGTCGGCCACGAATCCGCGTCCGAACCGCCGCGGGTCGGTGAACCGGAGCTCACCCCCGTCGTCGAGCGAGAACCTCGCCTTGAGGTGCTTCTCGCTGGTTTCCGCTTCGTAGATCCGGGCGTCACCCGGGTTCTCGACTCCTTCGGGATCGATCAGGATCAGGGCGCCGGTCATCCGGAGGTGGATGACGACGGTGTTGCCGTCGGCGAGCTCGAGCATGAGGTACTTGCCCCGGCGACCGACATCGACGATCTCACGGCCCTCCACAGATTTCTCGAACACATGGGGAAGCTCTGGCTTGGAGAAGTAAGCGTCAAGAACCTCGACCGATTCGATCGTCCGGCCGACCAGATCGGGCTCAAGCTGGCGGCGGATCGTTTCGACTTCGGGAAGTTCAGGCACTCCCCAAGGATATGGATCAGGTCGAGACGGCCCGCGGGTGGGTCTTGAAGTAGACGTCCTTCAGCTGTTCGCCCGAGAGGTGCGTGTACATCTGGGTGGTTGCCACGTCGGCGTGACCGAGCATCTCCTGGACGGCCCGGAGGTCGCAGCCGCCGGCCAGCAGGTGGGTGGCGAAGGAATGGCGGAGGGTGTGAGGGCTCATGCGGTTTTCGAGGCCGACGGTCCGGGCGTGGCCCTGGACGATCTTGTAGAGGCCCTGACGGGTGAGTGCCTTGCCGCGGAAATTGACGAACAGGGCCTTCTCGGTCCGGTCCTTGACCAAAGCGGGCCTGGCGGAACGCTGGTACATCTCGATCGCGCTGATCGCCTGGCGGCCAAGCGGCACGATGCGCTCCTTGCTGCCCTTGCCCCGGGCCTTGAGCATGCCGTGGTGGGTGTCGACGTCGGTCGTCTCGAGTCCCGTCAGTTCGGAGGCCCGCAGGCCACAGGCGTACATCACTTCGAGGATCGCACGGTCGCGGTAGGCCTGTGGTGAAGCGCCCTGCGGGGCGGCGAGAAGCTTCGAGACCTCACTCTGGTTCAGCACGTTCGGCAGCTTCTTCGCGCGCCGGGGTGTGGTCAGGCCAACTGTCGGATCGTCGGTGATCAGGTCTTCCCGGCGGAGGTGCTTGTAGAACGACCGGAGAGCCGCAGTCTTCCGGTGAACGGTCGAAGCAGCGAGTGGGTGCTCCCCGTCCGAAGTCAACGACCCGACGAACTCGGACATCTGCGCCGCTGTGATCCCGATCGGATCGATCTTCCGCTCCCGCAGGTAGTCACCGAACTGGAGCAGGTCCGTCCGGTAGGCGTTCAGGGTATTCCGGGAGAGTCCCCGCTCGAGTTCGAGATAGGCCAGGAATTCGAGCAGCAGGTGCTCGAAGCGGGCGTTTTCGAGTTCGATCTCCGGGGTGGCGACGGCAGGCGGCATGAGGACACTTTCTTCTCGCGGGAGGACGCCCCTTTACACGCAAGGATTCAGCCGCCAGGACGCGTTCCTGCCTATTGCGAGATCAGTGCAGCCAGCCGGGCGCCGGCGGCAAGCGGCCCGCTGAAGAAGTCCGGATCCTCGGCGAGGTCCCGGCCCATCGTGCGGCGCGGCAGCCCGCTGGCCCCGTAGCCATCGAGGTCGACCGCCTCGAAGGTGATTGTCTGTTCTTTCGAGCCCAGCCCGGCGACGCCCTCGGCGAGGTCTGCGCGGCCATCGGGCAACGGCAGGTTGACGGGGCCGAGCGCCAGGTCCAGCACCGCCTGCGAGTGGTGGCTGAGACCCTGGTGACGGGGACGTGGATCTCCGCTGGAGATCCGCGGAGAAAGCACGACCGGTGCCTTCAGGGAGAGCCCGGCGTGGAGCACATCGAGCGCGACCATACCGCCGTGACCGAAGACCGTTGCCGAACCGAGGATGCCGGGACCCGGTCCGCAGATCACGCCGTTCCATCCGAGTGACTCGGCCGCATCGATCGCTCCGATCAGGGAAATGGCCTCACCTTGGCCGCCGTAGGCAGGCCCGGCGGTCACATGGCCGGCGAGCAGTCCGCTTTCGAGCAGGTTCCGCACGTCGTTCGAGAGGCCCCCGGGCAGCGCGCCCCCACCGGTCTGGATGTATCCGATCCGTACCTCCCCGCGCCCCGCATTCGCTGCGGCCCAGGTGGCCGGAGCCAGGTGGCCATGTAGTCCGATCGCGAGGACCGGGACGGCGGCAGCCGTCGTGGCGGTGTCATCGTCCACCGGACGCTCGACCGTGTCCACCGGATGCTGTAACGAGCTGTAGTTCAGCTTCATGACGTGGTCGGACTCCGAACCCGATGCTTCCAGGCCGCGGGTCAGGTTCGCGTGGACGATGTCGAAGCCGCCTGATCCCAGTCCGAGGTCGAGTGCCTCGACGTTGACGATCACTTCATCGCCCACCTCGCAGGAACCGACCATGGATTCATCGGCCCACGCCTTCCGCCGTTCGCCTTCGACTTCGGTCTCGAGTGGATCGGCCGATACGACCACTGCCCGCCGCAGCTTCAGCACCTGGCGGCCGCCGCGATCAGGATCTCTTCGCAGATCTCGAGCATCTCGACCAGATTGTCCCGCGGGACCGACTCGTCGTGCGTGTGGTTGCCGTAGGTGCCGTTCGCCAGCAGCAGTACGTCGATGTCCGCGGCCATGAACACGTTGGCGTCGCTGCCGCCGCCGGTCGCCACCCGCTTCGGCTCGTGGCCGCGCGCACGCAGGGCCTCTTCGGCGGCGATCAGCGCCGGTGAGTCATCGGGGGTCCGGTAGCCGCGGAAGATCTCTTCGGTGACGATGTCTACTTCGCACCCGTTCTCCGACGCCGCCCAGACCATCGCGTCACTCATCGTGGCGATGTACTCCGTGACCTTGTCCGGGTCGATCGATCTGACCTCGCCCGCAACGCGGCATCTGCCCGGGATGATGTTGCCCGACGATCCGCCTTCGATCAGGCCGACATTGGCCGTCGTTTCTTCGTCGACGCGCCCGAGTTTCATCTCCGAGATCGCTGCTGCAGCGGTCACGATCGCCGAGCGTCCGGACTCGGGAACCAGTCCCGCGTGGGCCTCGACGCCGGTGAATTCAGCGGTGATCCGGTGGAGGCTCGGAGATGCGGTGATCACTTCGCCGATGTCGGTGGCGTGGTCGAAAACGAACCCTGCCTTCGATTCCAGCTTCGACGCGTCAAAGGCCGCCGCGCCACGCAGGCCCTGTTCCTCGGCCACGGTCAGAAGGATCTCGATCCCGACCGGCGGCTTCTTCGCCGAGTACCGGCTGGTGAGTTCCATCAGAACGGCGACGGCGGCCTTGTTGTCGGCGCCGAGGATCGTGGCGCCTTTGCTCCGGTAGACGCCTTCTTCGTCAAGCAGGACCTCGATCGGACCATCGTGCGGCACCGTGTCGAGATGGGCGCAGAACATGACGTACCCGGGCTTCTCCCCATCGATCCGCATCAGGAGGTTGCCGGCACCCGCCCCGGCCGGCCCGGCGGCATCGTCTTCGGTGACCTCGAACCCGAAGGACTCGAGTTCGACCTTGACCGCAGCCGTGACCTCGCCTTCCTCGCCGGTGGGGCTGGAAATCTCGCAGAGCCGGACGAAACGACTCATGCCGTTCAGTCCCGCTGGGGCACGCCGTTGCGACCCATCAGGGCGAACAGGCCGATGGCGACGATCGGCAGAGCGAAGTCCGCCCAGAGCACCGGTCCGGTGTTGTCGACACAGTGATTGTCGTATTCGATCATCTGGTAGATGTGACCGTATCCGTCTCCGAAGAACTGGATCGAGAGGATCAGGATGACTGCGGCCCACCACATCGGGTGCCGGACCCAGTAGCAGGCGATCGCGGCGACGCCGATAGCCAGGTCACCCATGGCGTTCTCGAACTGGAAACCACCATCACCACGGGTGAAGCAGATCTCTTTCGCGATCTGTTCCCCGTCGAACACGTGGAAGGCGGCACCGAAGATGCCGCCGACGCCGACGGTTATGACCATCCACCAGAGGAGGAAGATGCCTGCCTTTTCGGCGCGGGTCCTTCCTTCGCGGTGACGGAAAGCGTGAAGAGCACCAACAGCAAGACCGAGAACGATCCAGAAAACGAAGATCACGAGCTGATGCGATCACCGTCGGTCGAGTTTTCCTCGACCGGATCCGAAGTGGCCGCTGCCTGCCTGGCGGCGGCCTTCATGAACTCACGGAAGAGCGGTTCCGGGCGGTTCGGCCTCGAATTGAATTCGGGGTGGAACTGCGCCGCGACGTAGAACGGGTGGTCCGGGACTTCGACCATCTCGACCAGGCGCTCGTCCGGCGAGGTGCCGCCGGCAACCAGGCCTTCGTCCTCGAGGCGGGTGCGGAGGAGGTTGTTGACTTCGTAGCGGTGACGGTGGCGCTTGTAGATGACCGGTTCGCCGTAGATCTCGACGGCACGGGAGCCCTCGTGGAGCTTCACCGGGTCGGCGCCGAGGCGCATCGTGCCGCCCATGTCGGAGACTTCTTTCTGCTCGGGAAGCAGGTCGACCACCGGAAACGGTGTCTCGGGGTCGAATTCGGCCGAGTTGGCACCTTCCATTCCGGCAATGTGCCGGGCGAATTCGATCACCGCGATCTGCATTCCGAGGCAGATTCCCAGGTACGGGATCCCGTTTTCGCGGGCATACCGGGCCGCCTCGACCTTGCCTTCGATGCCGCGCTCCCCGAATCCGCCGGGAATGAGCACGCCGTCGGCACCCTCCAGTTCGTTCACGTCGAAGTTCTCGGAGTCGATCAGGTCGCACTGGACCTTCACCCCGTTGTGGATCCCCCCGTGTTCGAGGGCCTCCATCACCGACTTGTATGAGTCGGCCAGCTGGATGTACTTGCCGACCAGGGCGATCCGCACTGTTCCTTCGGCGCGGTCGGCCATCCGCAGCATCTCTTCCCATTCGCTCAGGTCGGGCGCCGGGGCTTCCATCCGGAAGTGGTCGAGGATGAAATCATCGAGGCCTTCCGCCCTGTACATCAGCGGGATCTTGAAGACGTTGTCGACGTCCTGGCCGGAGATGACGGCGTCCATCGGAAGGCTGGCGAAGTGCGCGATCTTCTGGCGGATGTCGCGGTCGAGCCCGGTCACCGAGCGGCAGATCAGCGCGTGGGGCTGGATGCCGATGCGCCGTAGCTCCTGGACCGAGTGCTGGGTCGGCTTGGTCTTCATCTCACCCGCATGCATGATGTACGGCACCAGCGTCAGGTGGATGAACATCGCCCGCTTGGGAGTCAGGTCGGTGAAGAGCTGGCGGATCGCCTCGAGGAACGGGAGCGACTCGATGTCACCGACGGTGCCGCCGATCTCGGTGATGACGAAATCGACCTGCTTGGTCTCGGCGACGATCAGGATGCGGTTCTTGATCTCGTCGGTGATGTGCGGAATGACCTGGACCGTGCCGCCGAGGTAATCGCCACGGCGTTCACGGCGGATCACCGAGTTGTAGACGGATCCCGCGGTCACGTTCGATGCCCGCGAGGTATTCTCGTCGGTGAAGCGCTCGTAATGGCCGAGGTCGAGGTCGGTCTCGGCGCCGTCCTCGGTCACGAACACTTCTCCGTGCTGGAAGGGACTCATCGTGCCCGGATCGACGTTCAGGTAAGGATCGAACTTCTGGATCTGGACCCGGAAACCGCGGGCCTTGAGCAGCCGGCCGATCGAAGCCGAGGCGATGCCCTTTCCGAGAGCCGAAAGCACGCCGCCTGTGACGAAGATGAAGCGCGTATCTCGTTCGGTGGGGTTGCTCACTTAACTCTCCCGAGGGAGTCTATAAACCGGAGAGGCGGAACCCGGTCGATGATCCCGGAAATTGAGCGAAATTCTCCGAGAACCGTCAGAAGAATGACAAGGCCGAGGGCGATCAGGCTCCCCGTGTCCCCCAGCTCGGTCAAAAGCCACACCCCGACCATGGCTCCCGCGAGGTTGGATCCGGTGTCTCCCAGCATTGCCCGGTTCCTCAGGGTGAAAACCAGGCCGACGAGGAAGGGCCCGACGAAGATGCCGAGCAGTTCGATCGGCTGGATGGTCCACCCGATCAGGCAGATCGCGGCGAGCACGACCAGCATCGTCTTCTCCACCCTGCCGCCGCGCAGGTCGAGCAGGTTGAACAGGTTCGTCACGAGGATCAGCAGCGCGATGTCGGCGATGTAACCGAGCCATTCGTTGCCGGTCCCGGTCACCACGTAGGCGGCTAGTGCCAGCGCGCCGATCGCCTTGACCGCGCCGGTGGAGAGTTCGCCACGCATGACCGCGGAAGCGTGGCCCCTCCATCCACGAGGTGTGTCCGGAGCATGGCCCAGTCCCAGCGAGTCATCCAGCAGTCCGAGAAACGCGATGCCGATCAGGTAGACGATCCACCGCCGCAGGTCGGGTTCGAGCAGGTCGAGCCCCGCCCTCTCGTCGAGGACGGCCAGCGGCGCAAGCGCGACGAGGGCCGCGGTGACCAGAACGGCCCCCAGCGGGAAGGCGAGGACTTCGCCCCGGTAGTTATTCCTGACCAGTCCCGAGCCGATCAGGCCCCGGCAGCCGGCCGGGACGACCAGCAGCGCGACGGCAATTGCGACCGGAAGTCCCAGCCAGGTGACGCGTCAGCCCTGCTTCCGGTTCGGCTTCTTCACCGGCAACGGCTGGAGCAGCTCGGGCAGCAGCCGGTCCGACCCTTCTTTCACGCCGAACGAGCCCTCGGCCCCGGCCAGCGCGTAGATCAGACTGACCTTGCCCGCGGGCTGGTCGAGGTTGTCGACGCTCGAAAGGTCGTTGCCGTCGAAGTACGAGACCGAGGACGGGTCGGTGTCGACCTCTTCGACCCCGACGACCGCCGCCGGAGTGGATTCGGCGCCGTCGATCAGGCCGGTCTCGAGGGTCGCGGTCTGTTCGGCCTGCGCGGGCTCGATCTCGCCGGGCTCCGCGCGGTCTGTCTCTTATACACA
>JBPPMI010000152.1:0-4856 GCA_051305975.1 Solirubrobacterales bacterium | reverse complement strand
CGCTGGAGCCAGACCGGCAGGTTCTCGTGGAAGTGCGGCCCACCCTGCCAGACGGGGTAGCCCTTGGTCAGGGAGTTGGTCCGCATCCGGTGATTGTGGGTGGCCAGCCCGGTCAGCAGGGACGCACGCGATGGCCCGCAGATCGGGTTGCTCGAGTAGTACCGGGTGAGTTCGACGCCCTGACCGCCGATCAGGTCGAGCACGTTGGGCATCGCCGGCCGCCAGGTGCCGGGTTCGCCGATCTCGGCGCGCATCTGCGACTTCGCCATGTCGTCGACCTGGATGAGGACGACGTTCGGCCGGGTCGCCGCCATCGCCTTTGACTCGGCCAGCCAGAAGAAAGCGACCGCGAGGGCACAGAGGAAGGTGGCCGTGGCGAAGATCGGCAGGCGGAAGCGGGCTGTGGGCGAGAGGGACGTCATCCGGGCTGGGCACATCTTGAACCCCGCGGCTGCCGCAAGGTTGTGGCCCTACTTACAGGCCGAATCCCGCATGGATGTGATCCCGGTGGTCCGCCATCGCGAATGCCGCTCCGGCTCCGTCGAGATCCCAGCCGTAGATCAGTTCGGTCGGCCTGATGCCGTCCGGGAGGCCGGCGAGGAAAATGCCGACTTCAGTGCAGGGACTGTCGGCTGACTGGTCGGTGCAGGGCACCCCGTTCACCGAGGCGATGTCCATGGCCCGACCGCCGGCGTGGTTGGAGATGTTGCCGCTTGCGGTAGTCAGGCTGTGGTCCGACTTGAGCGACGAGATCGTGAGGGTGTACTTCTGGGTCAGCATCGCCAGCAGGTTGATGACGCGCGAGTCGATCTGGCCGGAAGCGATGTCGTTCTGCGCCGCGGCGTTCAGGATCGTCAGGTTGTCCCAGTTGATCTCGGTGGCGTTGGTGGTCGGCGTCGGGAAATGGATGTTCCAGGTCGTCTTGACCGTGTCGCACTCACCCTTGATCGCGGCCGCTTCACGCATCGCCGCTTCGACGTACCATGAGGCGTGGTTGTGCTCGAACAGTCCCTGCTCGATGTTCGGCTTCGACCAGAGCATCCGGGCGAAAGTGGAGACGGCGTCCCACGGTTCGTCGCGCTGGACGTAACCGTCGTCGTTGCCGTCGACCCCGAACTTCTGCCACTCCTCACGGCTGAGTCCCATGGCTCCGGTCTCACGAATCTGCTTCCGGGTCATGCCGCGACCGTAGTCGGATTCGAGGCGGGCGACGGCGGCGAGTGCCCACACCCCGCGCTGGCCGAGGCCGTAACGCGAGGATGCGGATTCGAAGGCGCGCATGTAATAGCTCGGGACTTCGAGGGTGCGGGCGACATCCGGCTTGCAGACGAAGACCTTGAGGTCTTCGTCGACTTCGACAGTGTCGACCAGGTCGCCGTAGCAGGCGGCCTTGTCGAGGACGTCCTGGACGTACCAGTCGGCGTGGTTGTAGGCCCAGACCGCGTCGTACCAGTCGTCGGGGGCGCCCGCCGCGGCCAGGTACCGCGCGGCGGAAGTGATCGCGTCCTTCGGGTCGTACGGGCTGGCCTCACCGTCACCGTTCCCGTCGGTGCCGTACATGTCCCAGGTCGCGGGCATGAACTGCATCCAGCCCTGGGCGCCGGCGTAGGAAGTCACTTCGTTCAACCGGCCGAAGTCAGTTTCGACCTTGTTGATCGCGGCGAGGATCTGCGGTCCCCGCTCGCCGAGGTCGTATTGCTCGGAAGCCTTGATGTAGATCGGGATCAAGTTCTTCGGTGGTCCGGTGCTGCCGTCGCAGGCGGCGACGGGCGTGGCGTCACCGGTGAGTCCGGCTCCGGGGTTCATGGTGATCGTCGAGTTGGCGCTCGGGGCGAGTTCGTCGGCCGACTGCGGATTGCTGCGGCCGGGGTCGATCTCTTCGGTCTTGGGGTCGGCGGACTGTGGCTTCTTTTCCTTCTTGTCCGGCGTCTTGGTGCCTGGCTTGTCGCCGGTCGACGGCTTCTGGCCGCCGCTGTCGATCTTGTCGGGCGGCGTCACGCCTCCGGTCGTGCCCTGGGGCGCGGTTGTCGCCGGCTCGTCGGTGACCGGCTGGGCACCGTCCGCGGAAGTCGCCTGTCCCGTGGCCAGGAGGGCTCCTACCGAGATCGTCGCCAAAGCTGTTCTGAATCTCCCCATGGCCCCCGTCTACCCCCGGACCTCGGAGACCAGCCACTTGTCACCCTTTTTCTGCTCGAGTGCGAGCCGCAGTTCACTGGTCGCCCCCGAGCGGAGCAGCGAGACACTTACTTCCATCGACTCCCCGGTCGAATCGCCCTTGACCACATTCATCACGCTGGCCTTCGGGATGTCGCCATTGGACGGCTGACGCGGCGGGTCCTGCTTCAGTTCCTTGGCGAGTTTCGTGGTCGCCGTCTTCTTGAAATCCTTGGCGACGCCCTTCTTGCCGACTTCGTAGTCGACGAAAGTCATCGCGAACTTGTGGGCCACCTTGAGCGGCGGCGAGTCCGGGGCCTCGGCTGGCTTGACCACGGTCGCGTACGGATCGTCGGCGGACCTGCTGCCGACGCCGCCGTCACCGGTCTTGTCCGACTTGTCCGATCCAGCGGTCTTCTCGAAGTTCGGAACGACGCCCTTGAGCGTGTCATCCGGCTTGGCTTCGGAGGGAGGCGTGACCGAGGTAACCGGTGCTGGAGTGGTCGGTGGTGCGATGACGGTCTCGACCGGGGTCTGGGCTACGACCGGGGCCTGTTCACCGTCTTCAGCCTCATTGTGGAAATAGACGGCGGCGGCGATCGCGGCGCCGGTCACGGTGACCAGCATGGTGGCGCCGATGTAGGCCATCGGGCTGCGATAACGGAAGGAACTTGTGAACCGCTTGAAGGAATCACTGATCGGCCACAGAATTCGTTTCTCCACAGCCCAGTAGAAGCGCCGGATCGGCCAGGTCAGGCCACCGGGGGTCCGCCCCTGAAATTCGGGGAAATCTGGCTCTTCGTGCCGTTCTTCCGCCTGCCGGAGGCGATCCTGATCTTCTGTCATCTGCTTCTTTGGCCCTCCCATCCGCAATCTGCGGGTCTTGCAGGGTAGTACGGAAACCCCAAAGACGACCTAAAGGAGCAGTTTGCCGGGCGTGATTCTGCAGCGGGTTACTGCTTGGTGAACGTCAGTTCTCCTTCGTCCGCATCGACTACTACCCGGTCGCCTTCGCGGAACTCGTTTTCGAGCATTTTCAGCGCCAGGGCATCGACCAGACGCTTCTGGATCACTCGCTTGAGGGGCCTGGCCCCGTAGGTAGGGTCGTAACCGAGGTTGCCGAGCAGCGTTTTCGCGTCGTCGGTCAGCTCGATTTTGATGTCGCGTTCGCCCACCCGCCGGGTAAGTCCCTCGATCTGGAGGTCGACGATCCGGCCGATGTCTTCCTTCGACAGGCGATGGAAGATCACGGTGTCGTCGATCCGGTTGAGGAACTCCGGCTTGAAGGTCGTGGCGAGCACCTCTTCGACCCGTTCGCGGATTTTTTCGTCGACGGTTTCGCCGGCGATCTCCTGGCTGCCGACGTTCGAGGTCATGATCAGCACCGTGTTGGTGAAGCTGACGGTGCGGCCCTGGCCGTCGGTCAGGCGGCCGTCGTCCATCAGCTGGAGCAGGGTGTTGAAGACATCGGGGTGGGCTTTTTCAATCTCGTCGAGCAGCACGACTGCGTAGGGCCGGCGGCGGACCGCTTCGGTGAGCTGGCCGCCCTCTTCGTACCCGATGTATCCGGGAGGGGCGCCGACCAGCCGGGACACCGTGTGCTTCTCCATGTACTCGGACATGTCGAGCCGCACGATCGCCTGCTCGGAATCGAACATGAATTCGGCGAGCGCCTTGGCGAGCTCGGTCTTGCCGATCCCGGTCGGGCCGAGGAACAGGAACGAGCCGATCGGCCGGTCCGGATCGGCGAGTCCGGCGCGTGAACGGCGAAGCGCGTTGGCCACGGCGCTGACCGCTTCGTCCTGGCCGATCACCCGTTCGTGCAGGCGGCCTTCCATGTGGATGAGCTTTTCGACTTCGCCTTCCATCAGGCGGGTGACCGGGATGCCGGTCCACTTGGCGACGACTTCGGCCACGTCCTTCTCGGTGACCTCCTCGGTGAGCATGGTGCCGCCTTCGGCGTGCATCTCGCCCATCTTCGCTTCGGCTTCCGCGACGGTCTTCTCGAGTTCGGGGATCTCGCTGTAGCGGAGCTTGGCCGCCCGTTCGAGGTCGGCGTCGCGCTCGGCGCGCTCGGCCTCCCGGCTCGCCTCCTCGAGCTGGGCCTTGGCATCTTTGATCGCTTCGATCAGCCCCTTCTCGGACTGCCAGCGCGCCTTCATCTCGGACGAGGTCTCATTGAGTTCGGCGAGCTCGGCTTCGAGGGCGTCGGCGCGACCCTTCGAGGCGGCATCGGTCTCGGCCTTCAGGGCTTCGCGCTCGATTTCGAGCTGCTGGATGCGGCGTTCGACTTCATCGATCTCGGTCGGCATCGAGTCGATCTCGATCTTCAGGCGTGAAGCGGACTC
This sequence comes from Solirubrobacterales bacterium, assembly GCA_051305975.1. Lineage (GTDB taxonomy): Bacteria > Actinomycetota > Thermoleophilia > Solirubrobacterales > 70-9 > 67-14. The sequence goes on along the minus strand of JBPPMI010000152.1, from coordinate 354 downwards.
GTCGATCAGGTCGATCGCCTTGTCCGGGAGGAAGCGGTCGGCGATGTAGCGCTCGGAAAGCGTGGCGGCGGCGATGATCGCCGAGTCGGCGATGCGCACGCCGTGGTGTACCTCGTAGCGCTCCTTGAGGCCGCGAAGGATGGCGATGGTGTCGGGCACGTCGGGCTCGCCGACCAGCACGGGCTGGAAGCGCCGTTCGAGGGCGGCGTCTTTCTCGATGTGCTGGCGGTACTCGTCGAGCGTCGTTGCCCCGACGGCGCGGAGCTCGCCCCGGGCGAGCATGGGTTTGAGCAGGTTGGCCGCGTCGACCGCGCCTTCGGCAGCGCCCGCACCGACGATGGTGTGGAGCTCGTC
>JBPPMI010000151.1:0-3012 GCA_051305975.1 Solirubrobacterales bacterium | reverse complement strand
CTATCCGGAGTTCGTGATTGCGCGGGAGATGCTGCGGGATTGCGGCTTCGAGGTCCTGATCGTCGATGGCGCGGACTTTCGCCACGCGGACGGACGGTTGATCGCGGACGGCCACCCGGTCGACCTCGTCTACAACCGGCTGACGGATTTCGCCCTTGAGGAGCCGGCGCACGAGGCGCTGCGACACGCCTACTCGGCCGGTGACGTGGTGCTGAGCCCGAACCCCTTCAATCACGCCGTTCACGCTGACAAACGGAATCTCGTGGTGCTGTCCGATGCTGAGCGGTTGGCCCGCCTTGGCGCCGACGCGGCCACGCTCGAGACCTTGGCTGCCGCCGTTCCCCGAACGGTCATGGTGACCCGCGACAACGCGGATGAACTCTGGGCCGGGCGCAAAGACTTCTTCTTCAAGCCTGCGAAAGGGTTCGGGTCAAAAGGAGCGTTTCGCGGGGACAAGCTGACCCGCTCCACTTGGGCCCAGATCGTGGGAGACGAGAGCTTCATCGCCCAGACCTTCGTGCCGCCGAGCACCAGGATGATGCGCATCGATGGAGAGACTGTCTTACGCAAGGTCGACGTGCGTCTCTACTCGTACAGGGGAGAGCCGCTCCTGGTGGCGAGCCGGGTGTACCAAGGCCAGACGACCAACATGCGAACTCCCGGCGGCGGATTTGCTCCGGTGCTGCTGGTCGATCCGCCGGGCGAGTAGTTCCGCCCCGGCGCGCTTGTCGTCGTCGAACGCGACGCTGCGGTCCGCGCTGCCGGCGTTCGGCAAGCCGGGTGTCGCTGGGCACGCGGCACTCAAGCTTGCGGAGATGAAGCCGAGCTAGCCGCGACCGAGTGGACCCAGTCGTCGATTTCAGCCTCGACCCAGACAGCGCACTTCGGCCCGAGCGAGCGCGACTTCGGAAACCTGCCCTCGCTCATACGCTGGTAAATGGCTGACCGTTTCAGGCCAACGCGCGCGATGACCTCGGGCAATCGCAGGAGCCGGACAGGCGAGACCGGCGAAGCTGCGGATTGGACGAAGGGAGGCAGGGCATCATTGCTTTGGGGAACGGCGGTCATCGGTCTTTCCTACTTCGTTTAGGAGCTCGGTCCCCTCCGAGGTCGGTCGCGTCAGCGGCTGAGCGACATTGAAATGTCGCGGTTGGCCAGGTCATCGATATGCTTGGCCAGCATGCGCGCCACGAGTTGCGAGGTGCCATTGGCCCAGCGCGGCCTGACGTCCTCGATCCGCCGGCCGAGCGTGCGCTCGAGCTGCGCCGGCAACGCGCTGAAGAATTCCTCGAGGAACTCACCCATCTCGCTACGCATCCACTCGCAAGCCAGGTCTTCCTGGCCCGCCAGCGCGAGAACGATGGTCGCGCGTGGGAAGGCGCCGCAGGCATCGAGAATGCGGGCTGCCTCATCCAGGCCGATCGCACGTTCGCCGCGCAGGACCCGCAACAGAGTTTCGCGGTGCATGCCCACCTCGCGGGCGATCTGGTGCCGCGGCTTGTCGGCGTGCTCGACGGCGTATGCCAAGGTTCGCGCGATACAGTCGTTCGCGTGAGCGGTGATCGATGGGGTTGAATGCATGGCAGGACTCTTCCGTTGGTGTGGTGAGTCGCAGGCATAACGCGAGTCCCCTGTTGTAGGAAAACGAAAAGAACACATCAAGAACCTCTCGTTTCTAGGCGAATCGAGCCGAGACGCGATTCGCCGGTGAATACCGACGCCGCCGCCGGAGATCACCAGCTGAGAGTCCCTCCTAAGCCGCTGAGATGAGCGCGAGTCTCCGCCTGCGACCATTTCCGTTCGTCCATATCCGTCCGCTGCAACACTCATTGCGCTGCCACACCTTTCCTACAGCCGTTTCCTAGATGCATGTGGAACACACAGCGAACGAAAGGACGCTGCGTCCACCCCTCGAAGCGGAGCTTCACATGCAGTCTCTTCCCCTCCCCCGGCGCCTCGGCGCAAGCGGCATCGGCAAGGCCGCCAATATTGCCATCCCGGTTGCGATTGCCGCGCTCGCGGCGGGCGCCGCCTATGCCGGAGCCGACACGACCTTCACCCCGGCGCTGACCAAGTTCACCGACTTCCTCGAAGGCTCGGGCGGCAAGATCATCACCGTCCTCAGTCTCGCGGGCGGCCTGATCGGGCTCGCCTCCGGGCGCTTTTCGCTCAGCCAGGTCGCCGTTCCGGTCGGCGTTGGCATCGGCGTGGGCACGGGTGTCCCGATCGTCACCTCGGTCGTCACCGCGGTCATCTGACGGTTCGGACGGGAAGGCGCGTCGCCATGGCGGACCGGTACATCATTCCCCGTCGGCTCGACGATCCGGAGCTCATCGGCTTCTGGACCATCGACGAGTTCGCCGGGATGATTGTCCCCTTCACCTGGGGGATCCTCAGCCAGCATATCTTTATCGGCATTGTTGTCGCTTTCGGCGCCTGGTTCGCGCTGCGAAAGGCAAAAGCAGGACGCGCCAGTTCCTGGCTCACCCATGCCGCCTATTGGTATCTGCCGGGCGGATTCCTGGGCCTCCGGGCGACGCCGCCTTCCCACTGCCGCCTGCTTGCCGGTTGAGGGGAGACACCCATGTTCGCCGACATTTCGCACGAGCGCCAGCAGACGCTGCTGAGGCAGCGCAACCTGTTCGCGCTGACCAGCGCCGGGCTTGCCATCGCGCTGGCGGTGGCCGCTTGCCTTGCCGCGACCCGCGACCGCGAGGTGGTGCTGCTGCCAACGCTGCCGAGGCAGCTCACCGTGAGCAGCGCGGGCGTCGAGGCCGACTATCTCGAGCTCGTCACTCGCGACACCGCGCTCGTCCTCCTGAACCGCAGCCCTGAGGGGCTCGACTACTGGATGAGCGAGATTCTCAAGCTCGCCGATCCGGCGAGCCACGGCCGCCTCAAGGCGGAGCTCGTCCGCATTGTCGAGGAGCAGCGCGGCTCGGACGTGACCCAGGCTTTCGTCATCCGGACGATGACCGTCGACCCGAAAGCCCTCACATCCGAGGTCTCGGG
>JBPPMI010000150.1:0-2264 GCA_051305975.1 Solirubrobacterales bacterium | reverse complement strand
ACCACGCTCTCGGACGGCCGGAACACGCTCGAGGAAATGGCGGCCGCCGCCCAGCACCTCGGATACGAGTACCTCGCGATCACCGACCACTCGGCGAGTCACGGCTTCGGCGACCACGTCGACGCGGACCACCTCTGGAAGCGGATCGAAGAAGTCGCTCGCTACAACGACAACAACGCCAAGACCAACCCCGGCTTCCGGCTGCTGACGGGCTCCGAGTTGAACATCGGGACCAAGGGCGAACTCGACTACGAAGAGGACCTCCTCGAGGCACTCGACTGGGTGATCGCCTCGATCCACACCTCTTTCAGCACGGACGGGAAGAAGATGACCAAGCGGATGATCACCGCGATCGAGAACCCGCTGGTCGACTGCATCGGCCACCCGACGGGCCGTCTGCTGAACAAACGCGAGCCGTACCCGCTGAACATCGAATCAGTGATCTCCGCCGCGTTCGAGAGCGGCACGCTGCTCGAGATCAACTCGAACCCGAACCGCCGGGACCTGAACGACGTCCACGCGAGGATGGCCGCCGATGCGGGAGTCGGGATCGTGGTAAACACCGACGCGCACGGAACCGAGACGCTGGCGTATCTCAACTACGGAATCGCCACCGCCCGACGAGCCTGGCTGACGAAGGACCAGGTCCAGAACACAGGCTCGTGGTGGAAGTAACCCTGGGTGGGTGCGTGTTCTATACCTATGACGTAGGTAACGCACCCAGTCTCATCGAGACCTCGGTTAGAAGGCTCGGAAGCCCGGGGTTCGGACCAGCTTCACTGGCTTGAACGGCGAGCCCTCCTCGACCAGGAAGCGGACCCCGTCCCGCTGCTCGATCGCCAGCACCGCCGACTCGCGGTTCCGCCAGGCGAGCGCGACCAGCAAGGCGAAGCCGCTGCCGATCACCGCAATCTCCGGGAACGGAATGCCGAGACCACCCGCGGTCGCGACCGCGGCGAGGATCGGCCAGAGCCGCTGCCAGGCGATCTTCCCCGGCTCCTCGAGCGGAGCCGGCTTGCCGGTCGCCGTGACCGACCTCGAATTGGCGAGTACCTCCCGCATCGATTCACGTGTCTTCTCCGACTCGCCCATCGACATGCCGATCCAGGCGGCGGTGAGCCACCAGACCGCACCGACGATCAGAACGGTCGGGTTGAAATCACGCTGGGCGCCGATCACGGCGATCGCCGCGAGTGCCGTCGCCCCGCCGGCGCTGAGGAAGACGGTGGATCGCAGCAGCTCGGCGAAAGGCATTCAGTCCGCCAGCGCCGCCAGGTCCTCGACCATGTCGATCCATTCTTCGGGGCCGGCGACCACGAGATCGGCAATCTCCATCAGTTCCGGCGGACCCTCGTCCGAATCGACGCCGACGATGAAGAGGTTCTTGATCTCCCCGTCGGCCTTCATCTTCTGGAGGCGGCGGACCGCGTCGAGGTCGGTCTGGTCATCCCCGGCGAAGACCATGTTCTCGATCTTCCAATTGGTGATCAGCTCGGCGGCGGCACCGGCCTTGCCTTCCATGTCGGACGGACGGAGCTCCATTACCTTGCGGCCCCAGTGGGTGTCGAGCCCGGCTGACTTCGCGTGGTCGGCAATGACCCGAACGAAATCCTCGGTGCGGTCGCCGGCCCCCCGCCAATGCAGCGCCTGAATCGGCCCTTTGTCCTCGAGCCGGATCTTCTTCTCGATCCAGAAGACGCTGTCGTGCTCGGCGATGAACCGCCTGGCACGATCGGCATCCTCACCTTCGAGCAGCAGTCGGGGATCGTCGTGTCCGGGGCTCAGGAGTTCAAGTCCGTGGTTGCCGAAATAGACGACGCTGTCGGCGCCGACCATCTTCCGCGCGGTCAGCGCGGGCCGGCCCGTGATGCACGCGACCATGGCGAGCTTGTGGCTCAGGGCTTCGAGGGCCACGCAAGCGCGGTCGGGAACCTTGGCCTTCTCCGGGCGGTCGACGATCCGGCAGAGGGTTCCGTCGATGTCGCTGGTCAGGGCCGACACCCTGGGTTCATCGAGAAGGAATGAGAGAGGCGAGTCTGGGCTGCTCATGGTCGTAGTATCGCGGGGATGGATTCCCGTCGGATATGGAGCTTAGCTGCGGTGGGCACCGTCGCCGGTGCCTTCAGCGGCCTGTTCGGGGTCGGGGGCGGCACGGTGATAGTCCCGATGCTGATCGCTTTCTTCGCTTACGGCGAGCGGCTGGCCACCGGAACGAGCCTCGCAGCGATCATCGTCATCGCCCTGCTGGCCGCCGGGATGCAGGG
>JBPPMI010000149.1:0-2185 GCA_051305975.1 Solirubrobacterales bacterium | reverse complement strand
GCCTTCAGACCGACGTCGGTCTCGTCCTTGACCGCCGCGCGCAGGATGTCCCCGGTTGCGTAATAGGGCAGTTCGAGGTCCTCCTGGAGGCGTTCGCCCTGGGTTCCTTTGCCACTACCGGGCGGTCCGAGAAGAATGAGGTTTAAGTTAGGCATGATCGAATAAGGATCGGGTCCTGACATCTTGATCCCTCACATTACGCGCGAGGAATAAAGGCGCGAGACCCTACTTGAGGAAGCCTTCGTAGTTCCGCATCATCAGCTGGGCCTCGAGCTGCTTGACCGTGTCGAGCGCGACGCCGACGACGATCAGGATCGACGTACCTCCGAAGAAGAACCCTCCGCCCACCTGATTGAACAGGATGGTCGGGAACGCGGCCACGGCACCGAGGTAGAGGGCGCCCGGGAAGGTCAGACGGCTGAGGACGCGGTCGAGGTACTCGGCCGTTGGCCGGCCCGGACGCACACCCGGGATGAATCCGCCGTACTTCTTAAGGTTGTCGGCCTGGTCGACCGGGTTGAAGGTCACGGCTGTGTAGAAGTAGGTGAAGACGATGATGAAGAACACTTCGCCGACCACGTAGGCCCACTGGTCCGGCGCGAGGAACGCGGCGAAGTCGAGTGCGGCGGGCGTGTTGATCAGCTGGGCGATCGTCGGCGGCATCGCCATGATCGAGGCGGCGAAGATGACCGGGATGACGCCCGCCATGTTGACGCGCAGGGGCAGATAAGTGGATCCACCCGAGGTCATCTTGCGGCCGACCACGCGTTTCGCGTACTGGACGGGGATCCGTCTCTGGCCTTCCTGGACGAACACGATCGCGAGCACGACGCCGAGGCAGATGAACGGAAGCAGGACGACGAAGACCTGGTCCGGGTTGTTCCACCAGGTCTGGATTCCCGGCAGGACCCCGGCGACGATCGACGCGAAGATCAGCAGCGAGATGCCGTTGCCGATGCCGCGCTGGGTGATCAGCTCGCCCATCCACATGAGAAGTGTGGTGCCGGCGGTGAGACAGACGACGATCAGGAGGACGTTCGCGGGTGTGAGATCACCGACGACGCTGGCTCCTCCCTGCCCGGCACTCAGCGAGTTGAAGAGGAAGACGTAAGCGAAGGACTGCATGGCCGCGATGGCGACGGTCATGTAACGCGTGTACTGCGTGATCTTCTGCTGGCCGACTTCGCCTTCCTTCTGGAGACGTTCCAGCGAAGGCACCACGACGGTCATCAGCTGCAGGATGATCGAGGCGGTGATGTAGGGCATGATGCCCAGCGCGAAGAGCGACAGACGCGAAAGCGAACCACCGGAGAAGAGGTTCAGGAACCCGAGGATGTTCGAGCCCGAGAGCTGGTCTTCGAGGTCCTTGACGGCCTCGATGTCCACACCGGGCGCAGGGATGTACGAACCGAGCCGGTAGAGCGCCAGGATGGCGGCGACGAACAGGAGCTTCCTGCGGATCTCCGGTACGGAGAATGCCTTCGCGATCGTTGCGAGCATCAGCCCTCGATCAGCTCACAGCTTCCGCCGGCGGCCTCGATCTTCTCCTTCGCCGTGGCACTGAAGCCGTGGGCGCGGACCGTGAGGCCCTTGGTGATCTCGCCCTTGGCGAGAATCTTGACCGGGGTCGAGCGGGTTGCGAGTCCGGCGTCCTTCAAGGTTTCCGGGGTGACCTCTGCTCCAGCCTCGAAACGCTCTTCGAGGTCGCTCAGGTTGACCGGCTGGGTCGCCGTACGGAAGTTCTCGAACGGCATCGACTTCTTCATGTGCGGGCCGCGCAGCTTGCGCATCCGCATGTGAATCGGGTTTTGGCCGCCTTCGTGCGCGGAGTTCCGCTTGTTACCCGCGCGCTGTCCCTGGCCGCCGTGTCCGCGGCCGGAGGTCTTGCCGGTGCCCGAGCCCTGGCCACGACCGATCCGCTTGCGCGGACGGCGTGATCCCGGCTTGGGGCTCAAGTTGTGCAGGCCGATTTCCTCGGCGCGGCTTTCCTGTTTTTCTTCTTTGGCCATCTACTTGCTTTCGACTTCAACCAGATGGGAGACGACGGTGAGCTGGCCCTGGAGCTGAGGTGAATCCTCGCGCTCGACCTTGCGACCGATCTTCCCGAGCCCGAGCGCCTGGAGGGTGCCCTTCTGGTGCGGGTTGTTGTGAATGTTGGAACGGGTCTGGGTGATCGTGAGCTTGG
>JBPPMI010000148.1:0-2672 GCA_051305975.1 Solirubrobacterales bacterium | reverse complement strand
GTCCGTCACCACGGGTCACCCTCACGTCGCGCCCGAGCAGGCTTGCTTCCATCCTCGTTCCGAGGTCCTCGACGGTCGCTCCGGCCAGGAGGATCGAGTGTTCGACCTCGGACCGCCGCACTGCCACATTGTTCCCGATCGAAGTGTACGGCCCGATATACGCGTCTTCGATGATGGCGCCGGCGCCGATGACCGCGGGGCCACGGACCACCGATCCCTGGAGGACGGCACCCTCCTCGACGATAACCCGACCTTCGACCTTCGAGTCGCCGAGATCACCCCGGATGTCGGTCTCGATCTCTTCGAGGACCAGCCGGTTCGCTTCGAGCATGTCCGCAAGCTGGCCGGTGTCCTTCCACCAGCCCTTGACGACCTCGGACTGGACTTCTCGCCCGTCTTCGATCAAAGACTGGATCGCCTCGGTGATCTCGAGCTCACCGCGGGTGGAGGGACTGAGCTGACGGGCGGCATCCATGATCGCCGGTGAGAACAGATAGACCCCCACCAGGGCCATGTTAGAGGGCGGATTCTCGGGCTTCTCGACCAGGCCGACGACGCGGTCCCCGTCGAGCTCGGCGACGCCGAACGAACTGGGATCGTCCACCTTGGTCAGCAGGATTATCGCTTCGGGGGAGTTTTCCCGGAAAGTCTCGACCAGCCCGGAAATCCCGTTCTTCAGGAGGTTGTCGCCGAGGTACATGACGAAGGGCGAGCCATCGAGGAACTCCTCGGCCGTGAGGACCGCGTGAGCGAGCCCGGCAGGCTCTGACTGCTCGATGTAGGTCACCCGGGCGCCGAGGGCTGAACCGTCGCCGACCGCTTCCCGGATCTCTCCACCCGTCACGGGTGCGATGATGATGCCGATGTCGGTGACTCCGGCCTCGACCAGAGCCTCGATTCCGTAGAAGAGCACTGGTTTGTTGGCCACGGGCACCAGCTGCTTGGCCGAAGTGTGGGTGATCGGGCGAAGTCGCGTTCCGGCTCCCCCGGAAAGGATCAGTCCCTTGAGTTCGTTCATTGCGATCAAGGCTACAGGGGGTCGGACCGACGGGGCGACCACCGTGGCACCCCGGTTCTCCGGGACGCCGGAGGCCTGGCACGAATAGTCTGGGCGGGTTGGAACCGACCGTCTACATTCCCAATTACAACGGGGTCGAACGTCTCTCCGTCCTGCTCGAGAGCCTTGACGGACAGACCCGCCGGTGCCGGACGGTCGTGGTCGACAACGGGTCGGACGACGGCTCCGTCCAGATGGTCGAAACGCGCTTTCCGGACGTTCCGGTCTTCACCCTGCCGACCAACGCGGGCTTCGGCAAAGCACTGAACCTCGCAATCAGCGCACACCGCGGGGACCCGGTTCTGCTGCTGAACAACGACATCGAATGCGAGCCCGGATTCATCGAAGAGATGTGCTCGGCATTGGGTCCCGATATCGAGATGGTCGCCGGGGTGCTGACCGACCGGGACGATCCAGGCGTCATCGATTCGGCCGGTGTGGTTGCCGACCGGCGAACGCTGATGGCCTTCGACCACCTGAACAGCGAGCCGGTCGAGTCTGCCCGCCACGCCCCGCCGCCACTGGCACCGACCGGCGGCGCGGCCCTCTATCGCCTCGAGGCCTTCGAATCGATCGGTGGGTTCGACGAACGGATCTTCGCCTACTACGAAGACCTCGACCTCGGGCTCCGGCTGCGAGTGGCCGGGGCGCGCTGCGCTCTCGCTCCCGATGCCAGGGCGGCCCACCTGCACTCAGCGACCCTGGGCAGCCGGTCGGCTCCAAAATACGCCCTGACCGGCTGGAGCAGGGGTTACCTCGCCCGCCGGTACGGGATCCTCAGGTCACCCGGAAACGCCGTCCGGACGTTCGTCTGGGAACTGATCGTCTGTTCCGGACAGATCGTGCTCGACCGGACCTTCAGCGGTACGACCGGCCGGATCCGCGGATGGCGGGCGGGCGGATCGTTGCCGCGCCGGAACCTGCCCGCGGACGGGCTCCTCGAACTCTCGACCCGCAGCGCGGCGGCTAGGGTTTTCCGCCGGAGAACTTCGTGAACGCGCGCCAGGAAGGCTTGGGCTTCAGGGGTGCACCCTGTTTGCCGGCCTTGAACCAGCCCGTCGTGTAACAGAAGTTGCAGGCGGGAAAGGTGCGGGGGAAGTCCTGCCACACGAACCAGTAGACCGATTTGAGCCTCAGTTGCCTGCGGCTCTTCAGCAGGTAGCTGTAGGCCGACTTGACCTGCCTGGCCTGGGCCTTCTCCCCGCCGACGTCGAGGAAACCACCCTTGCCCGAGCCCCAGCCGACCTCGGTGACGCTCATCGAGGCGCTGCCGTCGCGGTTGTTCTTCATCACCTTGCGGAAACGGTCGAGCAAGACCTTCGTCTCAGCCGTGTTCGGCGTGTAGGGGTGGACGGCCGCGATGTCGAAGTACTTCTTGCCGCCGCGGGCATAGATCTGTCCGAGGAATCTCGCAGCGGCCACGCCTCTGCCTGATCTGACCTGTTTTTCCGGCGGGCTGCCGTAGAGCCCGGAGAGCATGATCTTCGCGTTCGGGTCGACCGACTTGATCGCGCTGCCGCTCATCTTGAGCAGGGAGGTGTAGTTCTTCGCCGACACGGGGGTGGAGAAATAGAAGAAATTGGCTTCGTTCCAGATCTGCCAGGTCCTGATCGGC
>JBPPMI010000147.1:0-3325 GCA_051305975.1 Solirubrobacterales bacterium | reverse complement strand
GGCTGGCGGCGGAGGGTCTCATCGACGCCCTCGGTGACGAACCCGGAACGAGACTATCGCGCGGGACCGGCACCGCCCGGCACGATCGCGAAGGCCCGCACCGGGAACGTACCGAAGTCGCGCACCGCGGGCGGAGCCGCCGTAAACCGGGCGCCCCGGGTCGGGAGCTCGCCGAGCCGCGTGAGGTGCTCAACGACGTGGATGCCCGCCGCGAGCAGCCCGCTGTGAGCCGGGCGCTCGCCGCCCGACTCGGTGTCGTCGATGTTGAGCGCATCGATCCCGACGAGAGCGACGCCCTGCTCGAGGAGATACTCAACCGCGGCCGCCTCCAGGAAGGGCGAGCCGCGCCCGTAGACCGGTGTGCCGAAGTGCCGGTCAAACCCGGTGTGCAGCAGCACCGCGGTGCCACGCAGGTCACGGTCGAGGAACACCTCCGCGGAAATGCCCCGACTGCTCAGATCGGTGAGGTGAAAAACCTCGGCCGGCAGATCGACGAGGGTCGCCAGGTCGAGCCCCGCGAGGTCTGCGCCTCCGGCGTAGCGGTGGAACGGGCTGTCGAGGTAGGTGCCGGTGTTGCCGATCATCGTGATGGAGTCCATCGCGAAGGTCGTGCCTTGGGCATACTTCGCCTTGGAAGCCTCCCGGGTCAGATGGGGCGTGATGGTCGGTGCAGGCAGTCCGTGGTAGGTAACGAGTCCCGAGTGGATGACGTGGCTGAGATCGACGATCCGCCGCAGCTGAACCGTGGATCGGACGTCGATCGCGCGCGAACCCTTGTGCTGCTCCTTGACGATCTGGAGGCCGTCGAGCTCGATCGTGCCGACCATCGCGAGGCCTAGGTGGGTGACGAAGAGTCGGCCGACCTCCGCTTCGGTCTCGTCACCGGTCGGGAGGTCGAGGCGGAAACCCTCCGCCGTCAGGCCGCCACCGTTCGCGAAGGTCACCCGCGCGTCGAAGTGCGCTCGGAAGTCAGGCATCCAGTCTCGGCCCCTCTGCGACCTCGGCGCTGATCGCTTCCAGCCGATCAAAGAGCCGCTTGAAGTCAGGAGGCACCACCTCGAGATTGTCCGCTGAGGAGCGAATACGGTCAGGCGAGAAGTCCGCGCCGCGACGCTGGACCAGCCATTCCTTGAAGTCGCTCGGTGTCCGGTCCAGCTCAGATCGCGCGTGCGCATGTTGTTCGCGGAGGGCGTCCCAAGAAACTTCCCCCGCGACAAAGTCCGAGACGGGAAGGTAGTCAAGGACGTCGCGCTTCTCCAAACCCTCCGGGAATATCCGATCGTGGACACCAAGATCAAGGGCGTTAGCGAGCCATCTGCGGAGGTAGCCGTCTTCCCCCTTGCCCCCGCGAAAGCCGCGGTCGACCTCGTCTATCGCGCCTTGAAGGTCACCATCTCGGCGAAGCTTGAGGGCTCTTTCCCAGATTCGGTTGGCTCGCTCCGCGGACTGGTTGTCTAAGAGGCCGACGACCGAAGCATCGGTGAACTCGAACAGCACGCGGCTCTCGACCGTGTGCGGCAGCTGCTTCCCGCCTCGCGTCGGAATGACCTCCACGCGGGCCGCTCGGAGGCGATCTCCGCCAAGCGACTCAAGCACGATTTGGTCATGTTGGCCTTCGACGAGCAGGAAGATGCGCGGCCAACGCAGCAGATCACTGGGTCGCAGCCCGAGTACGCCCAACGAGTCCCGGTCTGAGATGTCGAGCTCCCGGATCGCGCTAGAAGATCCATCGGGAGACCCGTTGCGACGGATCTCGACAAGGTGGGCGCGAGGCACGTCGAGCAAGTCTGGAGAGTGCGACGCCACGAAAAATGCCCGCCGAGGATCCATGGCCAAGTCCGCCAGGGCACGGGCCATGTCCGCTTCAGCGGAACGATGCAGACCCTGCTCCGGTTCGTCTAGGACGTTTAGTAGCGGGCGCAGCGGGTCGTGCCCGTAGTAGTCGTGGAGTGTCTCACTGTTGGCGTCCCAGGTTTCCCGGCGATACCAGTACAGGGCATCAAAAACCGCGAACTCAGCCCAGGACTTCTCGGCACGAGAGAGCTGACTCAGCTCCATTCTCTCCGTGCGTCCGAACCGCCAGGTCGCTGGTGTCTCACCGAACCGCCCGATGGGTCGACCCAGTCGGAGGGCCGCGGGCGGCGCGTCTCGGAGCAATCGCGCGAAAACGAGATCCGCGCGCCGGGAGATCTCGTCTGCGGCGACCGAGATTTCCGACTCGGCCCGCGTTTCAGCCTGCTCGAGTCGATCTCGGTCTTTGCCGGAAGAAGCGGGCTGACGCCAATTCTCTTCATGGCGAGCGACGTAGTAGGAAAGGCCCTCGTGAGTCGCTTCCGGAACAGCCCAATGCCCGGATTGTCCAGACAAGGCGGCGCCGGTCACTTCCGCGAGGAAATGCAAGGTCGCCGAACTTGCATTTCCTTTCGCGGCGAGATCCAGACCGAAGTCCACCAGTCCGGAGATCGGGATGCCCTGAAGTTCGTCTGACACGTATGGCCATCCGTAGCCGGTCACACTTGACGGCAAGTAGTTGACGCCAGTGCTGGCAGCCAGTACGCCTTCCTCGGGCAGGAAGATCGGGATCGCAGTGCGGAGGTCGACGCTGCGAGTGAAGATCTCGTCCGTCAAGTCCTCAAGTGCGTAGGAGTCGTAGTCCTCTTCGATCTCCCTGATTCGGCTTATCAGAGCAGCGGCGCCGGGCCGATCAGGTCGAGCCACGGGCCACAGCTCCCATGCTGGTGCGGACTTGGTACCAGTTGGTGCAGCAAAGAAAAGCCTGTCTTCGAGCACTTCCCGCTCGAAGACAGGGCGGGCGGCAAGGGTGACGTCGTCGTCCGTTTCCTCGGGGCTACTCGCAGCCCACTTGAGGTGATCGTCAATCGTGGAATTGGAAAGGTTGCTCGATGGCGCTTGCTGGTCAGTTGGTCCGCGCACGTATGAGTCGTGAGCGTCGAGCCCCTTAAGTGCCTCCGTGAGACGGCGATTGAGGTCGACTACTTCCCCACTCCGCCCGCCGCCGGTCCTCACCGCTGACAAGACAAGGCCGACCAGGACTTCGGTCCGCTCGCCCCTCAATGCAGCCGTCACCCCAGACATCAAACGCGACTTGCCCGCTCCGTTCAGCCCGTAGAACACCGTCAACCCTGACCGAAACGGAATGAACGCTTGCCCGAGGAGGGGATCGCCCGCAACCTCGAATCCAAGAATGACGTCGCTCACTGTCGCACGATATCAACGGCTGGGACTGCCGACCGCCTCTTGATGACACCCACCACGAGCGCCACGACGGCCAGGACGGCGGGGATGAGCAGGTTGGCTCCGGCGA
>JBPPMI010000146.1:0-10433 GCA_051305975.1 Solirubrobacterales bacterium | reverse complement strand
CGGCCGATTCGATCGACTCGCGCACCAGCTTGGCGAAGCCGGGGAACGCCGTGGTCACGATCTTGTCCGAGTAGAGGTTCGCGCGCGGCGGCGGCAGGCCGTCGAGTTCGGTCACGGTCAGTTGCTGCTCGGGAGCGGACAGGCACTTGGCGGCGTCGAAGGCGAGCTCGGGCTGTTCGGAGAACTCGCTGACCCCGAGGTTGAACCCGCCGAGAGGAGGCTTGCTCTCCGTGCCCTTCTCGATTCCCGGGTAGCGGGCGGCACCCATCTGCTTGGCGACGTCCGGGGCGTTCTCCTTGGCGCTGCCGTAGGCGAAGGTGTAATTGACCATGAAGGCCGAGCCGCCTTCGAAGCCGAGTCGGGCGGTGTCCTCGTCCGAAGTCGAAAGGTTGGTCGCGGCGGCGCTCGAGCGGGCGAGGCGGCCCATGGGAGTGATGCCGGCGGTGGTCGGCGCTTCTTCTAGGCTGACCTCGGTCGGGCTCTTCAGGACCTGTCCGCCTGCCGATTCGATCATCGCGTTCGCCCAGACCGTGAAGCCTTCGTACCGGTTGGCCTGGACTTCGATGACCCCGCCCTTGTCGGGCCCGATCTCCTCGGCCATGTCGATCATCTCGTCCCAGGTCTCGGGAGGCTTGGGCACCATGTCCTTGCGGTACCAGAGAAGCTCGGTGTTGGTATTGAACGGGGCGCCGTAGAGGTCGCCTTCGAAGGAAGCGGTTTCGACGACCGGCGGAAAGACGTCCTTGGTCACTGTCTTCGCGTCGGCTCCGTCCCACTTGCGGATCCAGCCGGCGTTGGCGAACTCGGCGGTCCAGACGACGTCCATGCCGACCAGGTCGATCGAAGAGTCTTCGGCGCCGAGACGGCGGACCAGCTGCTCGCGCTGCTGGCTGGCGTCGGTCGGGAGCAGTTCGAGTTCGATCTCGTACTTGCCCCCTGACTGCTTGGAGCAGGTCTCGGCGACCTTCTGGATCGAGCCACCGGGCTGGATCGCGATGAACCACTTGAGAGCGGTCGGACCGCCGCTGTCACCGCCACAGCCCACGACGAGAGCGACGGAGATGCCGACTATCGCGGCGATGGCTCCTGTCCTCTTCCTGCCCCTGACTGCCGACTGCGCGGTCATGGGAGGGGGCTACCCGCCGGGGCAAACGTCAAACCCTGAGATTGAAGAAAGGTCTGTTCAGGAAAAGATCGGGGGGATCCCGAGGGTCAGGAAGAGGGGCTGGCCGGGCCCGCGGCCTGAAGCTCGTCGGCCAGGCTCATGGCGTCGTAGGCGCCGGTATGCCGGATGCCGTTGACGAAGAAGGTCGGTGTTCCGTGGGCGCCGCTGGCGTCGCCCGAGGCCGCGTCTTCCTGAACCCGCTTCGAGTACTTCCCCGCCTGGACGTCCTCCACGAAACGGTCGACGTCGAGGTCGAGCTTGCCGGCGTAGCCGATCAGGTCCTCGATGTCGAGGTCGCCCTGGTGGTCGTAGAGCTCGATGTGCATTTCCCAGAACTTCCCCTGGGCTCCGGCCGCCTCGGCGGCTTCCGCGGCGAGTTCGGCGTGGGCGTGCACGTCGACCAGGGCGAGGTGGCGGTAGACGTAGAGGAGCTTGTCGCCCATCTTCTCGCGCAGCTCCCGGACCATCCCGGTGGCCCTTCCACAGAACGGACATTCGTAGTCGCCGTACTCGACCAGGACGAACGGGGCGTCTGGGTTGCCCGCCGAATGATCCCTCGAAAGGTCGACCGCCTGGTCGAGCTTGTGCGGCAGGCCGGCGCTGGTTTCACCGCGGAAGACGGCGGCGAGCCTGAAGATGATCCAGGCCAGCGCGACCGCCAGGATCGAGGCGATGAAGATGCCGACCACCGCGTGTTCCTGCGTTTCGATGTCTTCGAAGGCGAGGCGGGCTATCAACAGCGAGACCGTGAACCCGATGCCGGAGAGCGCCGCTCCGCCGACCGTCTGGCCCTTGCCGATGCCGCGTGGGAGGGCACCCACACCCGATCGGACGGCACCGACAACACCGGCGGTTATGCCTAGCGCCTTGCCGACCACGAGTCCGGCGACGATGCCCCAGGTCAGGGATGAGGTGACCGCGCTTTCGAGCACGCCACCTCCGAGGTAGACCCCGGCGTTCGCCAGCGCGAAGAGCGGGACGATCGCGTAGCTGGTCAGGGGATGGAGCAGGGTCTGGAAGCGTTCGTTCGGGGAGACCGCCTTCTGGACGCTCTGGTTGGCGTCCCGCGCGACTTCCGGAAGGGGCGACTGGCGAAAGGCCCGCACGCGGCGGGAGGCGTTCTCGACCATCTTGGTTTCCGGCGGGTAGGCGGCGACCAGCAGGCCGCCGATCATCCCGGCGAGGGTCGCGTGCAGGCCGGACTCCATCGCCGCGACGACCAGCACGAGGCCCACCGCGAGGTAGGCACCGGATCGCCAGACGCCCATGCGGGGGAACAGCGCGATCAGGACCAGGCAGGCGGCACAGACCCCCAGGGCCACAGGATCGAGCGAGTCCGAATAGACGATGCCGATGACGCTGATCGCGACGATGTCGTCGACGATCGCGAGGGTCAACAGGAACACCCTGAGCTGCGTCGGGAACTTCGGTCCGACGATCGCGAGGGCGCCGAGGAGGAAAGCGGTGTCGGTCGCGATGACGATTCCCCAGCCCCCCTCGTTGCCGGAGCCGGAGGTGATCGCGAGGAAGATCAGCGCGGGGAGGAGCATGCCGCCGATGCCGCCGAGCACGGCCACCCACACCCGTTTGCGGTCGGTCAGCTCGCCCATGCTCAGCTCGCGCCGGACTTCCATGCCGATCACGAAGAAGAACATCGCCATCAGTGCTTCGTCGACCCAGTACCTCAGGTCGTGGGTGATCGACCAGTCACCGAGGTTGATCGCGAAAGTGGTGCCCCAGAAACTGTCGTAGGTGTCCGAGAACGGGGCGTTCGACCAGGCGAGCGCGATCACCACGGCGACGAGCAGCAGTCCGGCGCTGCCGGTCTCGGTCGCCAGGAACTGGCGCATCGGCTTTGCGACCTGCGCCGCGAGGTCGCGCCGGCTTTCGGTGTGGTCGACGTTCGAGGGGTCGGTCTTCTTCATGCGTTACTGGATGAGGCCGGCCTGGTCCACGTCGATGCGGTGGCCCAGTGATTCGAACGAAGCCTTCGCTTCGGCGACGAGGATCTCGATAGCGGTCTCCCCGGCGGCGATCTTGACTTCGTTGCCTACGGCGCGGCCCAGCATCTCGATCTGGACTCCCTGGCCTCCCAGGAACTCGATCGACTGCCGGTCGCCGGCGAGGATGAAGCCGCCGGAGCCTTCACCGAAGAGCGCGTCCTCTTCCGAGCAGTCCCGCTGGACGATGACCGGGTCCAGGTCGACGTCGCAGCCGATGCCGGAACCGAGCGCGAGCTCGGCGAGGACAGTGGCGATGCCGCCGTCGGAGACGTCCGTGACGGTGCGCACCGTTCCGGCGCGGACGCCTTCCCGGACCAGCTCGATCGCGGCTTTCACCGGCTCGATCTCGACCTCGGGGAGGCCCATGTCGAGCTGGCCCCTGGCCTTTTCGAGCTCGGATCCGGCAAGCGAAGGATCGAACGGGCCGGCCAGGGCGATCCAGTCGCCGTCCTGCCACGGTTCACCGGCGCACTTCTCGGGGTCGGGCAGCTCGCCGACCATGCCGATCACGGGCGTCGGGTAGATCGGGCCGGTCGGGGTCTCGTTGTAGAGCGACACGTTGCCTCCGACCACCGGCAGGCCTAGCGCGCGGCAGGCCTCGCCGAGCCCTTCGATCGACTGGCTGAGCTGCCAGGCGACGGTTGGCTTCTCCGGGTTGCCGAAGTTGAGGCAGTTGGTCACACCGAGAGGCTCCGCACCGACGCAGGCGAGGTTGGCGGCGCATTCGAGAGTCGCTTCGATCGTGCCCCTGCGGGGGTCGCAGGCGACCCGGCGGCCGTTGCCGTCGATCGCGACGGCGATGGCACGGCCGGACTCGGGGATGTTGAGGACAGCGGCGTCGGCGGCTCCGGCGCGGCGGACCGTGCGCGAACCGACCAGGGAGTCGTACTGCTCGTAGGCCCAGCGCTTCGAGGCGATCGAGGAAGAGCCGAGCAACGAAAGGGCGATCTCGCTGGCGTCGGCGCCTTCGCGCAGCGTGACCCGGTTGGGGTAGATCCACTCGGAGGGTTCGGCCGGCTCGAGGCCATACAGCGGACATCCGTCGACCAGGTCGCCGACCGCGATGTCGCCGACCGTCTCGCCGTTCCTGAGGATGCGGAAGGCGCCGGTGTCGGTCACCTCGCCGATCACCGCGGACTCGGTCTGCCACTTGGTGCAGAGGGCGAGGACCTCATCGACCTTGCCCGGTTCGACGACCGCGAGCATGCGTTCCTGCGATTCGGAAACCATGATCTCGAACGGCTCCATGTCGGCTTCCCGGAGCGGCACCTTGCCGACGTCGATGTCGATTCCGGTGCCACCGGCCGAGGCCATCTCGCCGGCCGATGAAGTGAGCCCGGCGGCGCCGAGGTCCTGGAGCGAGACGAGCAGGTCGGCCTCCAGCAGCTCCTGGCAGCACTCGAGCAGCTTCGATTCCTCGAACGGGTCTCCGATCTGGACGGTCGGCCGCTTGCCTTCGTCGTCTTCGCCGAACTCGGCCGAAGCGAGCACCGAGGCGCCACCGATTCCGTCGCGGCCGGTCTTCGAACCGAAGAGGACCACCTGGTTGCCGGTGCCTTCGGCCGCGGCACGGACCATGCTGTCGGTCCTTGCGATGCCGACGCACATTGCGTTGACGAGGCAGTTCAGGGCGTAGGGCTCTTCGAAGTAGATCTCGCCGCCGACGGTCGCGATGCCCATCGAGTTGCCGTAGTGGCCGATGCCCCGGACGACACCGTCGACCGGTACCGGGTCCGCTCGGAATCGAGTTCACCGAAGCGAAGGGAGTCGAGGATGGCGATTGGCCGGGCCCCGAGGGCGATCACGTCGCGAAGGATGCCGCCGACTCCAGTCGCTGCACCCTGGAACGGTTCGACCGCGCTCGGGTGGTTGTGCGACTCGACCTTGAAGGCGATCGACCAGCCGTTGCCGATGTCCACGGCGCCGGCGTTCTCGCCGGGACCCATGACCACGCGCGGGCCCTCGGTCGGCAGCGTGCCGAGCAGCTTCTTCGAGTGCTTGTAGGCGCAATGCTCGGACCAGAGCAGCGAGAACATCGCCAGCTCGACGGCGTTCGGCTCGCCGCCATGCTTCTCGAGGATCAGTTCGTACTCGGCGTCGGTCAAGCCGAGGTCGGCGTGTTTCGACATCTCAGGCCTCCACTCGGGCGGGACCGCGGAACAGCTTGAGTCCGTCGGTCGATCCGGTCAGCGCGTCGACCGCGTGCTCGGGATGGGGCATCAGACCGATCACGTTGCCGGCTTCGTTGGTAACGCCCGCGATGTCGTTCAGCGACCCGTTCGGGTTCGCCCCTTCGGCGTAACGGAAGGCGACCTGGTTGTTATCTTCGATCCGTTCCAGCATCTCCGGCGGCGCGTAGAAACGGCCGCTCTCGTGTTTGTGGGGGATTGAGATCATCTCTCCGGCCGTCATCTCCGAAAGCCAGGGGGAGTCGGACTCTCCGACCACGAGCTCACCCTGCCGGCAGATGAACCGGGTGCCTTCGTTGGTCAGCAGTGCACCGGGCAGCAGGCCGCTCTCGGCGAGGACCTGGAAACCGTTGCAGATGCCGAGGACCGGTCCGCCGGCAGCCGCGAAATCGGCGACGGCGGTCATCGCCGGGGCGAAACGCGCGATCGCGCCGGCCCGCAGGTAGTCGCCGTAGGAGAAACCGCCCGGGACGACGATCCCGTCGAATCCGCTCAGGTCGGTTTCTTCGTGCCAGACCAGCTGCGCCTCGCCCGAGGCGAGTTCGCAGGCGTTCAGTGCGTCACGTTCGTCGCAGGACCCGGGGAACTGGAGCACACCCCAGATCACAGGACCTCGATCTCGTAGTCCTCGATCAGCGGGTTGGCGAGCAGCTTCTCGCAGAGGTCCTCGAGGTGATCGGCGCTGTCAGCGTTCAGTTCGACGATCCGGCCGACCCGCACGTGCTCGATCCCTTCGAACCCGAGTGCGGGGAGCGCGCTCTCCACGGCCTTGCCCTGGGCGTCCAGGATGCCCTCCTTCGGCCTGATCAGGACCCGGGCGGAGATCAAAGGGACTTACCGGTGATGATTTCGTAGGCCTCGCGGTATTTCTCCTGCGTCTGCGCGACGACGTCGTCCGGCAGCTCCGGGGCCGGCGGGTTGTGGTCCCATCCGGCGGCGTTCGCCCAGTCGCGCACGAACTGCTTGTCGAACGAGGGCTGGGTCTTGCCGGGCTCGTACTGGTCGGCCGGCCAGTAACGCGAGGAGTCGGGCGTCAGTACCTCGTCACCGAGGACGATCTCGGCGCCGGCGTGGCTGCCGAACTCGAACTTGGTGTCGGCGAGGATGATGCCCCGCTCGGCAGCATGGTTCGCGCCGTACTCGTAGATCTCGATGGATACCCGGCGGAGCTCCTCCATCAGGGCCCGGTCGCCGATGATCTCGGCGGCACCCTCGAAGTCGATGTTTTCGTCGTGGTCGCCGAGTTCCGCCTTGGTGGCCGGGGTGAAGATCGGCCGCGGCAGCTTGTCGGATTCCCGGAGGCCTTCCGGCAGGCCGACCCCGCAGACGGCTCCGGTCTCCTGGTATTCCTTCCAGCCCGAGCCGGAGAGGTAGCCCCGGACGACGCATTCGATCGGGTACATCTCGAGTTTCCGGACGCGGACCGCGCGGCCCTCGACTTCCTCCGGCACGTCGTTCGAGATGAAGTGGTTCGGGACGATGTCGGTCGTGTTCTCGAACCAGAAGTTGGACATCTGGGTGAGAACCTTCCCCTTGTCCGGGATCTTGGTCGGCATGATCACGTCGTAGATCGAGATGCGATCCGAGGCGACCAGGAGCAGGTCATCCTCGATCTCGTAGATCTCGCGTACCTTGCCGGATGAATGAAGTTTCAGGTCTTCGATCGAGTTCGCCATAGGCCCAACGATATCTTTACCTCCCATGCGCCGAACTCTGGTCTCGCTCACAGTCCTTTTCTCCGTGCTATTTGCGGTTTTTGCTTCCGCCGCGACTGCCGAGGTGCCGAAGTGCACCGGCACCTATTCGCAGAAGACGCTCTATTCCGGCCAGGGAACCGTCGAGAACCTGATCGTCGGGGGCGGTGGCACGCTCTACACCTCGGGTACCCCCACCGGGACGACTGGGGGGTCCCTCAGCGCCTACACGCCCGGAAAGACCGCGGCAGTGGTGACCAGCACCGACAAGGCCGGACCGGGCGGACTCGCCTGGAGCAGAAAGAAGCTCCTCTGGGGCTACGGCGACTCGGCGGCCAACGGGACCACGGGTGACATCAACCCGACGGCGGGTCTATTCAGCGTGAACATCGCGAAGAAGTCGAAGAGCGTGCTTTCGGACCACCTCGGCATGGCGAACGGCATCGCCCGGGGCAAGGACGGATACGTCTACGCATCGAACAACCTCGGCAAGAAGCTGGACCGGATCTCTCCAGGTGGCGAGACGACCAACGGCTGGACCAGCCTCGACTCGGCCAACGGCCTGTCCGTCGGCAAGAACGGCAAGTACCTGTACGCCAACCAGATGTTCGTGACCCCGTCGACGATCGCCAAGATCGATACGACCGATCCATCGAAGATCTTCACGTTCTACAAGTCGCCCGAACCGCTGAACGTCCTGTTCGACGGGCTGACCCGTGACTCCGACAACAACCTCTACGCGGCAGTATTCGGCCTCGGTGAGGTCTGGAAGATCAACGCGGACAAGGAAGCCTGCGTAGTCGCGACGGGGCTGTCCCAGACCACATCGGTGGCGATCAGTTCAGCGAAGAAGGGCTTCAAGGCCGGCAACCTGTACGCAGCCGGCTTCGACGGAAAGATCGTGGAAGTGAAGAACGCCACGTCCGCCGCCGCTCCCTAGGCAGAGTTCCGCCACAACAGTCTCAGCGGCAGTTCGTCCTCGATCCGGGCCTCGGCCGGGCCGATCGGGATTACTTCAGGCGGCGGGAGCGGGATTCTGCTTTGCCCACTTTGCGATGGTCCCCGAGCCGGAGATCACTTCGCCGTCGTCCTTGACGAGAATCGGAACTTCCTGCTGGCCGCTGAGCTTCTTGACCTCGGCCCGATCCTTGGCCCGGTCGCGCCAGGTCCAGGGCATTCCGCGGTAGCCACCCACGGTTTTTATCTCGTAGTCGTATCCGGCCTCGTCGAGAGCCTTGCCGGCCTTCGCACAAAAATGGAGGGCCGACGGACCTTTGGTTTTCACACCGCACGTATAGAGGATCATGCGGCCAGAGTAAAACAAGGATCGGGCCCTGGCGCCTTGAAGCCCTAGATGGCTTCGAGCCGCTCGAAGACTTCCGGCAGGTGGGTAAGGTAGGCGTCGTAGTCGAAGATCACGTCGAGGTCGAGCTGCGGGGCCGCTGTGCCAATGAGGGTGCGGAACGGCACGCCGTTGTCGAAGGCTTCGTGCGCCGCGGCCTGGACCGTTCGGTAGGCATCATCCCGTGACATGCCGCTGTCGACCAGGGCCGTGAGGGCCCGCTGGCTGAACAGAGCGCCGTGAGTCAGCTCGAGGTTGGAGAGCAGCCGGTCTGCATGGACCACGAGGCCGGAAGTGACCTGGTTGACCACGTGGTGCATGTAGTCGAGCGTGATCGTCGCGTCGGGAAGGATCACGCGTTCCGCGCCCGAGTGCGAGATGTCCCGCTCGTGCCAGAGGGCCACGTTCTCGAGGGCGGTTTGCGCGTAACCGCGGAGCAGACGGGCCAGGCCGGTGAGGCGCTCGGTGCGGATCGGGTTGCGTTTGTGAGGCATCGCGGATGAGCCCTTTTGTTCACCGGTGGCGAACGGCTCTTCAGCCTCGCGGACCTCGGTCCGCTGCAGGTGGCGGATTTCGGTGGCGAAACGTTCGATGCCGGCTCCGGCGAGGGCGATCGCGCTCAGGAATTCGGCGTGACGGTCGCGAGGGATCACCTGGGTGGCGATGTCCTCGCGCTCGAGGCCCAGCGTCTCCATCACGCGGCGCTCGATCGCCGGCGGCACCGAGGCGTAGGTTCCGACCGCGCCCGAGAGCTTGCCCCGCGCGACCTGTGCCGCGGCGGCTTCGAGGCGCTTCAGGTTCCGGTCGGCCTCGAAGGCGAAACCGGCCATGCGCAGGCCGAACGTCGTCGGCTCGGCGTGGACGCCGTGGGTCCGGCCGACGCAGAGCGTGTGCCGGTGTTCGTGCGCCAGCTTGACCAGGTTGTCGCGGTACGACCGGGCGCCCTCGATCAGGATCGCCCCGGCTGAGGTCAGCTGGGTGGCGAGCGCGGTGTCGAGCACGTCGGAGGAAGTCAGGCCGTAGTGGATCCAGCGGCCCTCTTCACCGATCGAGCCGGCAACGATGTCGACGAAAGCAGCGACGTCGTGGTTGGTGATCGCTTCACGCTCGTTGACCGCCTCGACGGTGAACGCGCCCTTCTCGCGGCAGAGTGCCGCGGCCTCCGGAGGAACCACTCCCTCGGCGGCCCAGGCGTCGGTGGCGGCGAGCTCGACCGCGAGCCAACCGTCCATCTTGGCCTTCGGGGTCCAGACTTCGCCCATGGCGGGCCGCGTGTAGCGCTCGATCATGCTGGGTCTTTCTTAGGCGTTGATGATGCGGGCCGCGAGCACGCCGGCGTTCTTGGCGCCGTCGATCGCGACACAGGCCACCGGGATCCCCGGAGGCATCTGAACGGCGGAAAGCAGGGCGTCGAGTCCACCCAGGGACTTGCCGAGGATCGGAACTCCGATAACGGGAAGGTCGGTGTGGGCGGCGGCGACACCGGGCAGGGCGGCGGACATGCCGGCTCCCGCGATGATCACCTTGAGGCCGCGCATTCGGGCGTTGGTGCAGTATTCGGTTACGAGTTCCGGGTCGCGGTGGGCCGACATGACTCGCACTTCGTAGCTGATGCCGGCGGCTTCGAGCGCGGCGCCGGCGGGCTGCATCTTCGGCTTGTCGTTCTTCGATCCCATGATGATGCCGACGATGGGTTCATCGACTTCGATCTCTTCGAACATCTGCTCGACGGAGGTGAGGGTCTGGGGCTCAGTCTGCGTCTCGGGTGTTTCTGTGGACTGGGTTGGGTCGTTCACTGGTTTCGTTCCTTGTCTAAGCGCGCTCGACTGCTCTGGTGGCGATATCGGTGCGCATCTGTTTGCCTTCGAAGTTGATCGCCTCAGCCGCATCGTAAGCGCGTCGGCGTGCCGTTGCTGCATCGGGTCCGAGGCCGACCAGGTTGAGGACGCGTCCACCGGCGGTGACGATCCTGCCTTCGGACTCCGCCGTCCCGGCGTGAATGACCTCGCCGAGTCCGGCGGCCCGGTCGAGCCCCTCGAT
>JBPPMI010000145.1:0-3807 GCA_051305975.1 Solirubrobacterales bacterium | reverse complement strand
CCTCTTCCTCCATGGCACGGGTACCGAGCGGCACACGATCAACTCCAACAGCCGATCTGGCCGCCGTCGCAGCTACTCGGTCAAGTTCGAAGGCCTGGTCAACAACCTCGAACGCCGCTACGCCGAGTCGGATTCCGAATCGGTGCGCGACAAGATCGAGGACTTCATGGCCGAGCAGCCGTGTCCGACCTGCCACGGAGCCCGCCTGCGGCCGGAGAGCCTCGGGGTAACCGTCGGTGGCATCTCGATCAATGACTTCACGGAACTGTCGGCCGACGGGGCCCACGAGTGGATCCTGGCGCTCGACCTGAACAAGACGGAGAACGCGATCGCCCGCCTGATCATCAAGGAGATCGCCGAACGGCTCTCGTTCCTGATCAACGTCGGCATCGGCTACCTGTCGCTAGCCCGCTCGGCCCGCACCCTTTCCGGCGGCGAGGCCCAGCGGATCCGGCTCGCGACCCAGATCGGTTCGAGCCTGGTCGGCGTCATGTACGTGCTCGACGAGCCCTCGATCGGTCTGCACCAGCGGGACAACGAAAAGTTGATAGCGACCCTCCAGCGGTTGCGCGACCTCGGCAACACCGTGATCGTCGTCGAGCACGACGAAGGCACGATGAAGTCAGCCGACCACCTGGTCGACCTCGGTCCGGGTGCCGGCGAGCACGGCGGATACATCGTGGCCGACGGAACCCCGGCCGAGGTCGAGGCCAATCCGTCTTCGCTCACCGGCCGGTACCTGTCCGGGTCGGAAGCGATCCGCATCCCCGAGGTGCGCCGCGAAGCCAGGGGAGAGCTCGCCGTCCGCGGTGCCCGCCAGCACAACCTGACAGGCATCGACGTCGACTTCCCGCTCGGGGTCCTCACCTGCGTGACCGGCGTCTCCGGTTCTGGCAAGTCGACCCTCGTCAACGAAACCCTTTACCCGGCCGTCGCCAACCGGCTCCACAAGTCGAAGCTGCGCCCGGGGCCGCATGACGGGATCGACGGCATCGAGCAGATCGACAAGATCATCAACATCGACCAGTCTCCGATCGGCCGCACGCCACGGTCGAACCCGGCGACCTATACCGGCGTATTCGACCACGTGCGCCAGCTGTTCACGGCCACCCAGGAATCCCGCGCCCGCGGATACAAGCCCGGGCGTTTCAGCTTCAACGTGAAGGGCGGACGCTGCGAGGTCTGCAAGGGCGACGGCCAGATCAAGATCGAGATGCACTTCCTGCCCGACGTTTACGTGCCGTGCGAGCAGTGCCACGGCCACCGGTACAACCGGGAGACGCTCGAAGTGAAATTCAAGGGAAAGAGCATCGCGGACGTGCTCGAGATGTCGATCGAAGAGGCGTACCCCTTCTTCGACAGCATCCCGAAGATCGCGCGCCGCCTGAAGACTTTGAACGACGTCGGGCTCGGATACGTCCGGCTGGGACAGCCCGCGACAACGCTCTCCGGTGGCGAGGCGCAGCGGATCAAGCTCGCTTCGGAGCTCTCGAAGGTGGCGACCGGCCGTACGCTCTACATCCTCGACGAGCCGACCACGGGCCTCCATTTCGGTGACGTGCGCCGCTTGCTCGAGGTACTGGACCGTCTGGTCGACGCCGGCAACTCGGTTGTCGTGATCGAGCACGACCTCGACGTCATCAAGAGCGCCGACTGGGTGATCGACCTGGGCCCGGAGGGCGGCGACGGCGGCGGTGAAGTGATTGCCACCGGCACGCCGGAACAGATCGCCGACACCCCGGGTTCGTACACCGGCGACTTCCTGCGGGAGCCGCTCGGCGCAGCACTACCCGTGGCGGCCTGACCATGAAAGCCGGGGTCATCACCGAGTACGGCAAGCCCCCCGGTTACCAGGACTGCGAGGCACCCGTAGCCGCTGACGACACCGAACTGATGGAGATCGAACTGGCCGGCATCAACCCGGTGGACATCGCGATCGCTTCCGGCAAATTCGATGCCGGGGCTCCTCCGCTTCCGTATGTCTGCGGAAGGGAAGCCATCGGTTTCGCCGCCGATGGCCGCCGCGTCTGGTCCGACGGCGCCCGGTTTCCGTGGGGCACTTTCGCGACGACGACCGTGATCGGCAAAGGCACCGGTATCGAAGTGCCGGACGGCGTCGCTTCGAAGCAGGCGATCGCATTCGGGATTGCCGGTATGGCCGCCTGGCTGGGACTTGCCTGGCGGGGCGGACTTCAGCCCGGAGAGACGGTCCTGATCAACGGGGCGAGCGGTTCCGTGGGCCAGATCGCGATTCAGGCGGCGAAGCTTCTCGGTGCCGGACGAGTGGTCGGTACGGCCCGGTCCGAATCGGGATTGTCGAAGGTCAGGGAACTCGGAGCCGACGCCGCGGTCAGCACGGAGTCCGGTTCACTCGGCGAAGAACTTAAGGAAACGACCGGGGGAGGTGCAGATCTGGTCCTGGACAACCTCTGGGGAGCTCCGGTGGTCGCGGCCATCGACGCCATGAAGTTCAACGGCCGGCTGATCCAGGTCGGCAATTCGGCCGGAACCCATGCCGAACTCATGGCCGGTCGCGTGCGAGGCGGCATGATCGACATCCGCGGCCATCGCAACAACTTCGTCCCGCACGAGGATCAGGCGAAAGCCTTCAACGAGATGTGCCGGCATTCGATGGCCGGAGACCTGAAGATCGAAGTCGAAGTCGTCCCACTGCCAGAGGTAGCGGATGCCTGGGAACGCCAGAAGGCGAGCCCAGGGCACAAACTGGCCCTGCGCCCGGCTGATCTGACCTGACTCTCTACGAAACGAGCAGCGAGGCGCCGATGACGCCGCCTTCATCGCCCAGGCCCGCTACCCGTACGACCGGCGGGTTTTCCTTGTTGAGCAGGTACTGGGGCATGCCGTCGATGATCTCCGGGACCAGCGAGTCGGCGAAACGGACTCCCATACCGCCGCCGATCACTACCGCCTCGACGTCGAGCAGGTTGACCGCAGACGCAATACCGGCCGAAAGCGATTTGACCGCGCGGTCGAGCAGTTCGGTGGCCAGTTCGTCGCCGTGGTCGCGGGCGTGGGCCCAGATGGCGCTCGTGAGGTTCGGCTTTCCGTGCTTCTCCATGATCCTGAAGAGGTCGGTCTTCCTGCCCTTCTTCACTTCACGTTCGACCTTGGCCTGCATGGCCTTCCGGCCCGCGTAGGCCTCGACCGTGCCGTTCAGGCCGTTGCTGTTCGGGGCGCCACCGCGCCGGACGATCGTGTGCCCGATCTCACCGGCCCGTCCGCGGCCCCGCCACGGCTTGCCATCGAGGACGATGCCGCCTCCGACACCGGTACCCCAGAAAACGCCGAGGATGCTGCGGAAGCCGGCTCCGGCGCCGAGAAGGTACTCCGCGTTGGTGCCGACCTGGACGTCGTTTCCGACCACGACCGAAGTGCCGATCGCCTCGCGGAGGCCCGCGGCCATCGGGTAGGACCCGGACCAGCCTGGAAGGTTGCCGGCACCGGAAACCGTGCCGGTCGCGGCATCGACCGACCCGGGGGATCCGACTCCGACCGCGCGGAGGAGGTGAGCCTCCACGCCGGCGTCCTGGGCGGCCTCCTGGAGGGTCTGCGCCATCGCCCTGATCACGTCGGACGGACCACCGGTGCCCGGTGTAGGGCGGCGGCGGTAAGCGAGGATCTCATGGCTCGGACCGATGATCGCGGCGGCGATCTTCGTCCCGCCGAGGTCGATGCCACCGACGAGGGTCGCGGCCCGGGACTCCGCCTGGAGCTGGTTCGGCGAAGGGGGCGGCACTGCTCCTGGGGTTGCCTCCAGCGGGGATGAGATCGCGGCGATTCCTGGCG
>JBPPMI010000144.1:0-6270 GCA_051305975.1 Solirubrobacterales bacterium | reverse complement strand
GACGAGGTTGTCGATGCCCGGATGTACCCGGAGGATAGTACGGGTCTCGACCAGGCCCTCATAATAGGTCTGATCCCTCTGTGTGTAACTGCCACTGTTGGCGCCGATGTAAGAGCGGATCGCCCGCACCGGTCCGTCGATCGCGGCGATGAAACCGCCACCGCCGCGGCTGAAGGTCAATTCATTCCGTCCACATCCACCGGTACCGACGGTCACCTTGTCCCCGTCGAGGATGTCCACCCCGGTTGCCCCGGCCGTCTTGATCCTGAGCCCATCCACCATCCAGCGTCCGGGGAACGTCTGCTCGTAGAGGTCGGTGCTGACCGACGATGCTTCCGGGTTGACCGGCGGTCCACCGACGTTGTCACCGATCGAATCGAAGTTGTATCCCGGGCCCGAAATCCCCGGTTCCGTGAAGTACCCCGGGACCAGGGCCGGCTCGAACTTCCATTCGTAACTGACGTAATCGATACCAGCCGCCGGGTCGAGGTCGGAGGTCTGTTCGAACAGGTAAACGAAGCTCTCGGCAGCGGTGCCAAGCGGATCTTTGATCCTGACCGGGGTCCGGGTCGTGCCGTCGACGCCGGCGGGGTTCGGCTCGCCCTGCGCGGAGACACCGGAGTCCTTGCTCATCAGGGCGATCTCGTCGTCCACGTCGAGGTTGGGATCCCCCGCCGTGCCCGGGACCGGAACCGACGGGGAATCGGTGCTCATCTGTGCCACACCGTCGGCACCGGCGTAGGCATCGGGATCGGCGTATACCTCGGACCTGAATTCGACGCCGCTCATCGACCTCTGGCGGATGACGCGGTAGTCGGCGATCTTCCGCTCGTCCACCTGGACAGGAATCTGCTTCCAGGCGCCGTTCCAGCTGAACGCGACGACGTCTTCCGGGGCGGCGCCGATCAGAGCCGGGGCCTGGTTGCCGGTCAGGACTACCGGGTCGGCCTCACGGCCGGACACGGCGCCGGAAGCGGTCGTCACCCCCGTGAAAGCAACCAGCGAAACGGCCAGCGCCGAAAGCAACCACCGGTTTCTGCCTCGTCTCAAGTTTGCGTTCATCCCTTGCACGGTCCAATAACCGTTTCCCGTTGCGGAAGTTCTGCTTAAACGTATAAGGAAAGGCTGAAGCTACACGCTGGCCGACCGGGCCCTGCTTTCACCGGCCCCGGTGAGGCCGAGTTCCCGGGAGTCGCGGTACTCCGGCTTGGTGAGGCGGAACTGGAAGTCACTGTTCCGGTGCGAACGAAAACCGCCTTCGGCGAAAGTCAGGTACAACCGCCACATCCTCCGGAACCCGTCGTCGTAGCCGAGTTCCTCGAGCCGGTCGGTCTGAGCATCGAACCGCTCACGCCAGAGGCTCAGGGTCCGGGCGTAGTCGAGACCGATGTCCGCGGACCAGTCCACGGTCAGGTCGGTGCCGGATTCGAGGCAGCGGTCGATCTCCCCGACCGACGGCAGGCATCCCCCGGGGAAGATGAAGTAGCTGATGAAGCTGCGGGAGGCCTTCTCGAGGTCGTATGCCTCGTCGTCAATCGTGATCGCCTGGAGCAGCATCGCGCCGTCCGGTTTGAGCAGGTCGGAGCACTTGCTGAAGTAGGTGGGGAAGTCTTTCCAGCCGACCGCTTCGATCATTTCGATCGAGACGAGCCGGTCGTAGGTGCCGGAGAGGTCGCGGTAGTCCTCCTCGATCACCTCGATCGAGTCGCTGAGACCTTCGGCTGCGATGCGGTCGCGGGCGAGCTTGGCCTGCTCGGCAGAGATCGTCGTGGTCGTGATCCGGCATCCAGTGCGTCGCGCCAGGTGTATCGAGAGTCCGCCCCAGCCCGTGCCGATCTCCAGCAGGTGATGGTCGGGACCGAGGTCGAGCTGGTCCGCGATCTGGTCCATCTTGCGGATCTGCGCCGTTTCGAGGTCTTCGTTCCCTTCCGGGAAGATTGCCGACGAATAGTTCATGGAGCGGTCGAGGAAGAGCGAGAACAGGTCGTTGCCGAGGTCGTAGTGGGCTGCGATCTGCTTCTTGCCACGGGACCGGGTGGTGCGCGGCATCAGGACGCCGAGCCGCTGGAAAGGACCCGTGACGAAAGCGAAGCGTCGCTTGAGGCGGTCCAGGCGCGGCAGGTTACGGCCCGCGATGACCCATAGGGTGACCAGGTCGTCGCAGTCCCACTCATGCCGGATGTAGCTGTCGCCCATCCCGGTGCTGCCGCGGAGCATCCGGCGCCAGAGCTTCGGCGAGTGAACAGTCACCGTCACCCGGAGGTCCGAGTCCGCGTCGCCGATGACCGTCGTCCGGCCGTTCTCCAGGATCTCGATTCGCCCGCCGTGAATGCGCCCGACCACGCCGAGGACGAGCCGCCGCCACATGGTCAGACCACGAGTTCGCGGGTCGCGGAAGTGCTCTTACCGGACGAGGCATGCACGGGACACATCATCTCCGTTTTAGCGTCCCCGTTCAACCCCTCTGTACCCGGCTTCTGCTTCGGCCGCGCGTGGTACCTCACGCCCTTCAGCCAGGTGATCGCCGCCTGGAGATAGATGCCGCTCTGCACCCGCAGGGACATCGGCGGGTAGGTGACCAGCAGGCGGCTCAGTGCCTGCGCGGTGATCTCGGTACGGGTCAGGTTCAGGGTCGCGTCGAAAACCGTGGTTTCAGGCGAATCTGACGAGATGTGGACGGGCAGCTTCCTGCCGGGCTGGCCGAACCGCAGGGTGTACTCGTGATCCATCCCCATGAGGGGGGACACGTGCATCGCTTTCTGCCGCCGGGAGGAAATCACTCCGTTGGGGCCGGGTCCGCCGTCGATGACGTAGACGTGTTTGTCGCGCCACGGGGTGTTGGTCACCTCGGCTAGCACCGCCTGGACCTTCTCACCCGAACGGTCGAAGCAGTAGTAGAACGTGACCGGGTTCTCGACGACGCCCCAGTAGCGGAGGTGGGTCAGCATGCGGACCGGGCCGTCGGGCCGTGTGCCGGTCTGCCGTTCCACCTCTTCGAGGACGCAGTTCCGGATTGGCCGTCCGGCGGGGCCGAAATAGTCGGCGCGACGGAAGCGCGCCGGCGACCGTCGACGCGTCGACCACAGCGGATGGACGTTCATGACTTCGGGAACTTCGTCGAGGTCGAGGTACATCATGAAGATGCGGTACTCGAACTCCCGCACGATCGGCTCGAATCGGCGGTGGCGCACAATGCCTTCGAAGATTGCGCTTTCGAAGTTCATCGGACCAGCCTGCGGACCAGCCGCTGCGCCTGGTCCGGAATCGTCGCCGCAACCGACTCTGCGGCCCGGAGACCGGTGAAAGCGCCGTCTTCGTGGAAACCGTTCCTCCAGTAGGCACCGCAGTAGTGGATCCGGTCGGTACCGCTGACCTCCGCCCAGCGATCCTGTGCGGCCACCGCGTCGGGGGTGAACACCGGGTGCTCGTACTGGATGACTTCGATGATTTTCCTGCGATCGATCCGTTCGGTCAGGTTCAGGGTCACGCAAAACTGCCGCCGGCAGTCGAGCGACTGGAGGCGGTTCATGTCGTAGGTCAGGGCCGTGGCCCCCGTCGGATCGTCGAGCAGGTGGTAGTTCCAGGATGCCCAGGCGGCCTTGCGGCGGGGCATCAGCGACTCGTCCGTGTGGAGCACGGCTTCGTTCGGCTGATAGCCGATGCCGCCCAGCACTTCCCGTTCCTCGCGGGTCGGGTCGGCCAGCAGCCGCAGGGCCTGGTCGGAATGGGTGGCGATCACTACCTGGTCGAACCGCTCGGCCGGCTGTCCCTCCACGCGGATTTCGACGCCGTCCTCGAGCCGCCGGATGCTCCGGACCGCGGAATCGGTCCGGATGTTCTCGCGCATCGGTTCGGTCAGCGCCTGGACGTAGCTCCAGGATCCGCCTTCGACCGTGCGCCACTGGGGCCGGTCGCGGAGCGACAGCAACCCGTGGTTGTCGAGGAACCGTGCGAGGAATCCGACCGGGAAAGTCCACATCTGGTCGGGGTCGGCCGACCAGACCGCGGACACGAGCGGCACCACGACCTTGTCGCGGAGGTCGTCGGAGAACTTCTCCTCTTCGAGGAACTCGGCCAGTGACGGACCACCCTCGCCCCGCTCGGCGAGAGCCTTCAGCCGGCGCTGGAACCGCGGGAACTCGGCGAGCATGCGGAGGAACCTCGGGTTGACCAGATTGCTGCGCTTCGCGAACAGGCCGTTGAGGGTGCGGCCGGTGTATTCGAAGTCCCCGTCGCTGACCGAGAAGCTCATGCTCGAGGGTTTGCTGGCCACTTCGAGCTCTTCGAGGAGCCGCGTGAACTCAGGGTAGTTCTTGTCGTTATAGACGATGAATCCGGTATCGATGGACTCGAACCCTCGCTCGGACTCGGCAATCACCGTGTTCGCGTGGCCACCGGGCTTGTTCGAGGCCTCGAACAGGGTCAGGTCGGCCCTGTCCTGGAGGTGATGGGCGGCTGCGAGGCCCGAAATGCCGGTTCCGATGATCGCGACTCTCATTGAAAGAAAATACGAGCGCGGCGCCGGTTACGGATGCAAAGGCCGTGTGAGATCCGTCATCCAGCCGGTAAAGTCGAATCCATGCCCATCACAGAGTCGGTCACCCTGCACGTCGTCCCGATGTCCCACCCCTGCATGACGGCCCGGGCCGGCCTTCACCACAAAGGAGTCGAATTCGAGGAGGTGATGCTCCAGTCGGGCAATCAGGACGGCATTCTCGAAGGCATCTACGGCGAGGGCAACACTACTGTCCCTGGAATCGTGGTCGGCGAGGAGCCGGTCCACACCTCCGTGGAAATCCTGCGGTTCCTCGAATCCGAGATCCCGGAGAACCCGCTCTACCCCGAAGCCATCGCCGCCGAAGTCCAGGAAGCGGAGGCCTGGGGGGACGAGTACTTCCAGGACGTGGCGCGGCGACTGCCTTTCGGCGCCCTCCATTTCCGGCCCGGCTCCATGGGAACCTTCGCCGGTTCCGGCGAGCTCGATGCCCCGGGTACCGACTTCGCCGCCAAGTACCTCCGGGGCGTCTGGAAGTACATGCGCCTAAAGCCGA
The DNA here is from genome assembly GCA_051305975.1 of Solirubrobacterales bacterium. Classification (GTDB taxonomy): domain Bacteria; phylum Actinomycetota; class Thermoleophilia; order Solirubrobacterales; family 70-9; genus 67-14. Next base: position 1,219 of record JBPPMI010000144.1, on the reverse strand, counting down.
GTGACCTGATGGAGGACCTTGCCCGGATGGACGAGACCCTCCAGCGCATCGAGACCTACGCGAAAGACGGGATCGTCGACGGGGACGATCCGACCGCCGCCGATTTCCAGATCGGTGCCTCGGCCCGAGTCCTGCTCACGGTCGGCGACCTCCTCCCCGCCTTCGAAGGCTCGGCCGCCGAGCGCATCGCCCGGCGCCTTTTCCCGGACTACCCGGGCGAGATTCCAGCCGGGGCGTTTCCACCCGGTTGGATCAGCGGCTAAGAGTCTCGCCGTCTCGATCCCCGCAAAGCGTGGATCAAGACGTCAGGATTCGTTCTTTGTGGCGACGTCCTGTCGGCTGCCGGAACGCAGCCAGACCCCGAGCGGCCCGGCCAGTTCCAGACCCTGGGCCACTCCCGCTTCGTAGACCTCTGCTTCGCGACCGCTGGCCATCCGGCTCGGACCTATCGCTCTCGAGGCCGCCTCGTCCGGGACTACGTTCACGACGCGCACGCCCTGGCGGCGCAGACGGGCCACTTCACCCTCGACGATCGACCGGAAGAACCTGGCGGACGACCTGCGGCGGAAGCCGACCGCTCCCTGGTCGCTTCCGGTCGGAGTCAGGCTGATCACCGTCTGGCCGGGTTTGACCGGCACGGCATCGAGGTTCGCGGGACTCCAGACCCCGCCGTCGACGAAAGCCCCGTCTGCGCCTTCGACTGGCCGGAACACCGTCGGGATGGCACAGGAAGCCTGGACCGCTTCGCTTACCGTCAGCCCGTGGGTCCGACCGCGGGCAAAGACCACCCGGCCACCGGTCTCTGCGTTTACCGCTGTGATGTGAAGTCGTTCGGGCCAGTCCGGTGCGAGTTCATTCATGTCGCGGGCGAGATAGGTCAGTTCCTGACGGCCAGCGGGCAAGCGGTTCAGAAGGAGACGCCTGACCAACCGGCCGGCCCGGCCGTGAAGCATCAGCAGGTCCGCCAGGCGACCCGAGAGGACGCCGGATGCGTCTTCGAGCTCCCCGGGGGTGTCGGTGCGGGCTTCGGGCCCGGGAACGTCGACGTGGCGGCGAATCAGTGCTTCGAGGTCCTGTCCGGCGGCGAGGCGGGTCGCGACGATCGAGCCGGCCGAGGTGCCCACGAATCCGCAGGCCGCTTCCATGTCGACCTGGCCGTCGCGGTCGAGGCCGACCAGCAGGCCCGTCATCCAGACGTCACCGAGCACGCCGCCGCTGC
>JBPPMI010000143.1:0-6345 GCA_051305975.1 Solirubrobacterales bacterium | reverse complement strand
TGTGTATAAGAGACAGCTGCATGTCCGGTGTCTCGATGCCCGGGATCTGCTCGACGTCGACGCCGAGCGTTCGGAGCGTCGCGATGCCGTTGACGGCCAGGGTGAGGAACGCGCCGACGCCGTCGGAGTGCGCGTCCCGCCCCTCGTAGAGCTCGCTCTCGATGCCTGCCTTGTGCAACGCGATGGCGGTGGCGGTGCCCGTCACTCCCGCCCCGATGATGATCGCCTTCACTGTGTCTCCTCATGCCTCAACCAGCTAGATTGGTTATGTAATGACTAGTCATACTATGACTATTCATGATCCGCAACCTAGAATGGCGGAATGGCAGATCCAGCGACCCGCCGCTCGCCCCTCGCGCTCGTGGTGCTGAGCATGCTCGCCGAGCGGCCGATGCATCCGTACGGCATGGTGCAGCTGCTCACCCAGCGCGAGAAGACCTCGATCGTCAACATCTCGCAGCGCAACAGCCTGTACCAGGTGATCAACCGGCTGGTGGCCTCCGGACTGGTCGCGGTGGAGTCGACCGAGCGCTCAGAAAGCCGGCCCGATCGAACCGTCTACCGCATCACCGACAGCGGCACGACGACGGTCAGGCTGTGGCTGCGCCAGATGATCGCCGGCGACAAGGCGGAGTTCCCCGAGTTCGTCGCCGCCCTCTCCACCATCGCGCTCATCGCCCCCTCCGAGGTTCAGGCCGGCCTCACCGAGCGGATGTCACGGCTCGAGTCGCAGCGCGACACCATGGCCGCCGCTCTCGCGACCGCGACATCCATGCAGCTGCCGTACCTCTTCAGCCTGGACGAGGACTACCGCCTCACCATGCTCACCGCCGAGATCGCCTGGGTGCGGAGTGTGCTCGACAAGCTCGCCGCCGGCGAGCTCACCTGGTCGCAGGAGTGGATCGAGGAGATCGCGGCCCGGTTTGCGGAGTACTCGCAATGCCGTGAGCGCTCGCTCCTCAGGGGAGGTCGGGCCAAATGGCCTGCTTGAGACGTGCCAGTCCCTCGACTGCGCCGGGCACAGTCATCGCCGCGGAGTCTTTGAGAGCCGCGCTGTAGGCCATGAAGAGCTTCGACTTCTCCCTCGAGTTCAGGCCGTCGCCTACTCGGTCGGAGACCTGGATCAGTCTGGCCAGCGTCGCAAAGTCTTCGAGATGACGGCGCCGTAGTGGATCATTCACTACCCCATACGCGAAGGCCTTGGCGATCAGTGCGCCTTGAAGAGTCGGCCGAAAGATCGTCACAACTTCGCCGTCGAGGGATATTTCGAAGGCCTCCGCGCGGTCGAGTACATTCTGGGCACCAGGAGTCTCGAGCGTCGTGCCGCCACGGACACCCCTACGGTCGGCGCGCTCTCCGATACCCTCGGGGAGCAGAATGTCGATCTGCCCAAGGCCATCCGTCCAGCGGTGCTGATGCCCTTCCCAGGTCTGGCCGTCGGGTTCGAATCCGCTGTCAACGAGTGCTTTCGTGAACTCTTTCATGATCCGGGGTCGCGCCCGAATGTCGAGTACCGCATCGCCATCGTCTGTCGGTCTGTTCGGATCGCTGCCGCGCTCCCAGCACCACAGCTGCACCATCTGTCCGCCGACCAGGCACCAGCCGCCACGGACGATCTTCGCGACGGCCATGATGCCCTTCCACGACGCCTCTTGCTTCGGCGTCATGTCGGGGAGTTCTAGTGGACCCACGGAACCTGCCCCAGCAGCTCAATGATCCGTCCGTCTTCGCGGGGACGGTTCCGGTCGGCCAGGTCCGCAAGCACCAGCCCGAGGGGCACCGGGCTGGGTGGCAGTTCGTCTACTACGTGCAATCTCACGTTGGGCGCTTCTGACGCGACAAGTAGATTGTCCCGCAAGAATGCTTCCAACTCAGATTCGGCGATGTATCCCTCGAACTCTCGAGATGCCGATAGCCCGGCTCGCTCGTCGCTGATCCCCGACGCAATAACTCGCTTGTCTTGCGCAAGCTGGCGCAAGTCGGCTGGATTCGCCGCAACGTTGACGACGCGACGCTGGCGTGGCTTCATCCAGGAATGAAGAAGACGGGCTGGATCCTGTGACTCGCTGAGCCGTTGCACATACTTCGCCGCAAAATATCGATCCTGTGGCGCGAGGTCATCCAGCGGCTTTCCGGAGATCGAATCGAGCAGGATGTCGACCATTCGCCTCCCCAAGGGTCGCCCGATTGCCGAGCGTCGATTGATCTCCCCCTGATCCACTACCCACGATCGGCCGATGCGCCTCGCCTGAAGCTGGCCCGCCCCAATCATGGCCAGGGCGCGTTGGCGCGAGATGCCGCGCTGGCGGGCAAACTCGGCGACACTCAGATCCATATAACAACTATAGTCAATTGACAATAGTTCTTCAATAGTAACAACGCCGGGTTGGAGCGCGCGTGCTTGAATGAGCCATGCCGTTGGACCCCACCGAGCAGGCCCGCCTGAGACTGGCGATCTTCGCCGCACTCGAGAGCCACATGGATACCCGCGGCGGCTTCGCGACCTATGACGAACTCCTGAACTTCGAGGTGCTCGGCCGACGCATTCCGCTCATCGACCGGAGCCGGGGCATCCGCAACCCTCAGGAATTTGACTCGACCCTCTCGGGTCGTCAGCGCGGCCGATGGGCCGTACCTCGATCAGATCGACGCCGAGACCGGCTTGATGAGCTACTCCTATCGCACTGGTGATTCGAACTCAGGAGACAACCGCAAACTTCGCATCGCCATGCAGACCTCGGCGCCGATCATCTTCTGTTCCAGAAGCCGCTCCCCAACCTCTACGTGGCGATCTTCCCCGCCTTCGTCGTCGGCGAGGCAGCAAGTGGCGATCACGTGCTCATTGCGCTGGATGAGACCTTCGGCCAGGTCTACCGCGAAGGAATCCGGCCGGTGTTTGACAAGAAGTACGTCGCTCGGGTAGTTCGCCAGCGGCTGCACCAGCCTCTATTCCGCGCCCAGGTCATGCAGGCCTATGCGAAGTCATGCACGATCTGCCAACTGAAGCACCCTGAGCTCCTCGACGCGGCGCACATCATCGCCGACGCAGAGGACCACGGGATGCCGGCGGTCAGCAACGGGCTGGCCCTGTGCAAGATTCACCATGCCGCATACGACCAGAACCTCCTGGGGATCTCAGGCGACTATCGCGTGCATATCGATCGAGATCTGCTCGACGAGGTCGACGGCCCCATGCTGCGGCACGGTTTGCAAGACATGCATGGTCGCATGATTCTCGAGCCCACCTGAGCCACGGATCGGCCATCCCGAGAAGCTCTCGATGCACGGTTCGAGGTCTTTCGGCGGTAGTCGCTCGTCTACTGCGCGATCCCCTGCCCGTGGGCGAAGGGCAGGTCGCCGAGGGTCGGCAGACCTGAATCGCCCACCGGTACGAATCAGCTAAAAAGATCCTCTGCACCGATTTCGTCGTCGCCCACGATCGACTCCGCGACGTCCGTCGCTTCCACCGGGATTTCCCGACGCTCGAATCTCTCTCGGGCCTGAACATGGTGAACGATCGGCGTCACCGCAAGCACGTGCTGAACCATCGCCGAGATGAACTGGGCAGGTCCGAGATCATCGGGAACCCGGTCCAACTCGATGGTCACGACCGTCTCCGGGCCGACCGGGTCCTCCCAGCTCGCCAAGGCAAGACCCGTAGCCGTGTAACCGTTGTTGCCACCGAGATCCCGAAGTTTGCGGATCATGTCCTTCGTCCGTTCCCACGCTCCGGGCTCTTTCGTGAGGATAGTGGAACGCTGGAGGAAGAAGAATCCGACTGCGGCCAGGGGATAGCGGCTGCGCAGGTTGCCGGCATCGCCGTAAGCTTCCTCGAATCTGTTGCCGAGGTTCTTACCGAAACCGGAACTCATTGCCTTAGTGCTCAGAAGTAACTCCGGACCGCGGTCCCAACGAGCAATGGTGACATCCACCTGCTTGTCATATGCACGCCCAAGCACTCGTGCGTCCGCGGGAGCCACCGAGGGCATCGCAGCGACGCGCTCGCGCACTTGGGCGGCGAGCGCGAGAGGCAACTTGTCCAGCAACATCGCGATGTCGCGAGGCAGCACCCTGGGACGCTCGGCCCGTGGCCACACCTCGTCAGCACCGAACCCGGAACGCCTCAACTCATGGGCCAGCCACGCGTCGATCCCCTTGGCGAACCTGCCACTCTCCGTCGACTCACCAGCGGCGACTGACACGGTGAGCAGCCGTCCGAGCAGCTCAAGATCCGGCTCGTATCGTGGGGCCTCGCCAGCCAGATGATTCCAGGGTGAGCCGGGCGACGCTCCCGCCAGCAGGTCGTCGTAGGCGCTGAAGCCATCTGGCCGGATCGCCATGGTCAGGTCGCCAAGGGAGCGAGTCGACCGGTGGACGCTCGCGTCGTTCGACGGGCAGCGAAGAACTTGCGAGCCTCCTGCAGTTCCGCCACGTCGGAGCGGGCCATCCCCATCCCGCCGACGAGGATCACTTCGTCCACGAGCGCACTCGCTTCGGCCAGCGAACCCGCCGAGAGGTGCGCGGCGACCCGGCCACGGACCTGATCTAAGTCAGTTGCAACCTGCATGACCAACTCTGGCGTAGGCACGGGCAGGCCATCGGCCTCGCGGGGTTCGATCTTGAGCATGCCGCCGCCATATGCACGACCGACCATTTCTGCGCCGAGCAGTGTCATCGAGCTGAGCGACGCGAGCGGCAGATACCTGCGGCCGATGGCGCGGGTCGGTTCGGCGAGATGCACGCCGTGCACGGAATTGAGGTGATGCACTTCCGCGGCGTTGGTGGAGAGCCTTGGGGTGTCTGCGTTCATGTACGTGAGGCTCAGATCAGCCTTCGGCTGCAGCGGTACCCGCCACCATGGGCTTCGCACCCGGCACTTGTACGCTTGATCAACCCCCGCCGTCTCGCCTGCGGCGATGTAGGCCCAGGCCGCATCCGACGGTTCCCCAGCCGGCCGGAATAGCCAGGCTAGTTCCCCCTGGGAAGCGTGCCGGCTCCAGGTGGCGCGACTGTAGGCGAGGGTTCGCAGGTGGCTGCTGCCAGGAGGCGACAGCCGCATGACATCGGTGGATGCGAGTCCGAGCTCGCGCACCTTCGGCCCGCTGAGAGCGAAGTAGCGATTGTTGCCGGTGACCATGCCGAGCTTGGTCACGCCCCAGGCATTGAGTCCGCCAAAGGCGCCGTCGGCCCAGGCGGAGGAATAAACGCTCAGGGCACTTGGTCCGAGCAGCGAAGCCGTCCACTTGTCGGCAGGGTTGCGTGGTGACCAGTGCAGCGGCAGGCCGAGTTCGGCGAGGCCCTCCGCGTTCTGCGCTTGCATGATTCGAGCGTGGTCCGTCGATCCCTCACGGTATCCGTCTGCCAGCAGAAGCACTACATCCGCCTCCGCCTCGGGGAACACCTGTTCCTCGAACAGCACCAGGTCAATAGTGCTGAAGCGGTCGAAGAGGAACTGCCGCACCGGGGCCGCATAGTTCACGCTCAGCAGTTCGGCTGGCAGAACGAACCCGATCCGCCCTCCTGGTCGAAGAAAGGATGCTGCATGCACGACGAAAGCGGCCCAGCTAGAAGCCAGTCCGCTGAGCGCCACTCCCTCTCGCAATGCCGCTTCGCGCGCCCGCAGCCGCGATGCGCCGGCGAAGTCCTGGTAGCGGATGTACGGCGGGTTGCCGATCACTGCGCTGAACTCGGCGTTCGGTTCGACTTCAAAGAAGTCGCTCACGGTCAGCCGCGAGAGGCCGCCGGCGTCAGCCACTCGCTGGTCTGCGATGCGCGCGGAGTGCTCGTGGATCTCCACGCCGTGCACCTCGGGCTGCCGTTCCGGGTCCAGCTCCCGGAGCCTGCGCACCGCCTGCACCAGAAATGCGGCGTCCCCAGCTGACGGCTCGAGCACGCGATCGTCCGCCGATCGGATAGCCCAGTTCGCGATGAATCGGGACAACTTATCGGGCGTGAAGAAGGCCCCTCGTGCTTTACGCAAGCTCGCCGTGTCTACTGAGGTCTCTTCCACTGGAAGCTCGACGAGCAGATCGGTCACGCTCCCATTGTGGCTAAGACGGACGACACTCCAGGGATCCTCGCCGTGAAACTGTTATCACCCGCTCGTCGCGGCGATTGGGCCGAAGCACCGCCCCAGCGCCTCGGCCACGACCTTTCTTAGCAACAGAGCCTCAAGTCGACAGGATGTACGGAACCCCGAGCCGGGCGGGCGGCCGGTCAAGTCCATTTGCGTGGTGTAACGCGTTTGCCGCGTGATTCTTGGATTTCTTAGGCGCTGAGTGCGCCGACTTCGGTTGTGGGTTCCTCCGTTCCGGTCGGGATGAGGGTGAGGCGGGAGCGGCCCAG
>JBPPMI010000142.1:0-2210 GCA_051305975.1 Solirubrobacterales bacterium | reverse complement strand
CCGATCAACACCCGCTTCTCGGTCGCCGAGACGGTCGAGGCCGCCTGGAACTACGCGCGCGTCACCAAGCGCCGCGTGTCGATCGAGTACGCCATGATGCGTGGAATCAACGACCAGGCCCACCGCGCCGACCTGCTCGGCGACGTGCTCAACTCGTACGGGCCCCAGGATTCGACACGGTGGGGCTGGGTGCACGTGAACCTGATCCCGCTCAACCCGGTCGAGGGCTCGAAGTGGACGGCGTCCGACCCCGCCGACGAGCGTGAGTTCGTCCGGCGGCTCGAGGCCAAGGGCATCCCGACGACCGTCCGCGACACCAGAGGCCGCGAGATCGACGGCGCCTGCGGCCAGCTGGCCGCCAAGGAGTAGGTGCGCACACTGATCTCGGTAGAGGATGGCCGCGCACTTCGCGACCCTTGACCGGCGCCTCCTGTCGATCGAACGTGCTTACTGGGATGCGCAGGACCTTCGATCCATGCGGTTGCCTGGATCGGCTGTAGTGGCGCGAGCGTCGGAGGTCTAGGACACAATGAAAGGCGCCGCTATCTGCGGCGTCCCAGTGACAAGGTGGTGATCCCTGTGGCCAAGCGGTTCGAGTTTCATCTGGAAGGCATGGATGCGCCCGAAGGTCTGATCGATGCTGACCGTCTCGTCGAGATCGTCAAGAGCCTCCAAGAGATGACCGTTCGACTCGGAAGGATCGAGACTGAATCAGCTCCAAGCGGACGCCCGTCCAAGAGTCTCGATCGCGTCGCCAGCCTCAGAATTGGACTGCAGACTGGTAGCACCACCATCATCGCCGAGAGAGACGTTGCAGAAGGTGCCCTCGACCTTGACCTCCCTGACGAAGAGGCAGTCGACCGTAGATTCGCTGAGTTGATCGAAGGCATCGGAGCGGACCTTCGTCCCCCTTGGGTGACCGACTCACTTGCGAGCACAGCGGCTGATCTTGTCGCTGCACTGCAGCGGACGGCTCCGAGGGTCGAGTTGAAGGTGGACGGGGTAACTCGAAAGACCTTCGAGACGCAAGCTATTCACCGCGATACGTGGCAGCCATCCGCCACGGCCCAATCGTCCGACGAGGTCGCGTTCACGGGGCAGCTGTTCGCAGTGAACCTCAACACTCATCGGCTTCAGGTTCAGGACGACGTCGGCAACCACGTCGCGCTTCCAAAGGTCCAAAACGACACGGAGATTGGCAAGTTGGTGGGTAGCCACGTCAAGGTTCGAGGAATGCCCGAGTTCGATCTCGGTGGCAGGCTCATCGTCATCAACGACGCATCCGTGGAGTCGGCTCCAGACCCTCTTGGCGGGTCGAAGATTCCGACAAACATGTCTCTCGATCAGATTCTCTCCAGTGCCCCCGGTCCCGAACTCGGTGGGATCGCAGGCCTCACGGACGCCGAGGTCGATGCGTTTCTTGAGGCGATTGGATAATGCATGGCGGTCGAACAGGTCGTTCTTCTGGACACGAACGCGTACAGCGCGCTCTATGTCACGCCTGAACAGACGGCTCGCAAGCAGGGGCACCCTCTTGACGGGTGGCGGGTGGCTCTCTTGGGCCACCGCGTTGTGATTTCGTTCCAGACCCGTGCCGAAATCTTGGTCGGTGCAAGGACGGCCGACTGGGGTGAGCCGCGCATGAGCGCCCTTCGCGAGCGTCTCGACGCAACGCCGACGGTGCAGTTGGACGACGACGTGCTGGAGGCATACGTACCATTGACGGTCGAAGCGCGTGCCCAGGGCAAGGGCATTGGACACGCACCTCATGCGGCTGACCGGTGGATTGCTGCCTGCGCCATCGCGAAGGCTGTGCCACTTCTGTCCAGGGACGGAATCTTTGCCGAGGCTCCAGGTCTGAGCGCGTTCGAACCAACTGCGGTCTGACCGCGGCCGCGAGATCGACGGCGCTCGCTCCGGCCAACTCGTTGCCCACCAGCGACCTGGCGTCCTGAGCCGTCGGGGACCGTTCACGTGTCGTCTGCCCAGACCGGGGCGTCCGTTGCGGGGCGCTTCCTAGCGTGCGTGCCATGGACCTGCTCGAGAGGCGGCGTCGGAGCCGCACGGCACCGGCCACCCTCGTCCCCCTCCCGCTCATCCGACTCGAGGCCGCGCCCCGGCTCCGCGTCCTGGTCGTCACCGAGTCCTTCCTGCCCCAGGTCAACGGCGTCACCAACTCGGTGCGACGAGTGCTGGAGCACCTGGCGGCC
>JBPPMI010000141.1:0-7597 GCA_051305975.1 Solirubrobacterales bacterium | reverse complement strand
GTCCTGAAGATCGGGGTCAGGCCGGCTTCGCCACCGGCCACTGCCTGCGGGAAGGTCTTCCGGAGCTGGTCGCCGGCTCGGCCGATGGTCACGAGCATGTAGCTGACCTTGCCGTAAGGAGAGTCACGGGCGGCTTCCCAGTCGCCTTCGCCCTTGTCGGCCCGATCGAAGAAGAGGTAAGGCCGGCCGCTGGTTAGCATCGGGCCGTAGCTGAAGTTCTCGTCGACCAGGATCGAATCGTCAGCCTGCGGAAGTTCCTCGTTGATGTACTCGGCCATGGTCGTCTCCGGGTCGATGCCGACCTGGTAACCACCGATCGACTCCGTTCCCTCCTGGGAATCACGGTCTTCGACCCAGCGGGTGAAGGCCTGCGCCTGGTCCTGGTACTCGTAGTCCTGCATCGCGTTCCAGCCGAGCGGGATCGCGGCGACCAGGCCGATGAGCATGATTATTCCGACGCCGATCCTCCAGGCTTCTTCCACCCAGAACACCCAGGCGGCGCCCGCCAGGGCAAGCAGGGCGAGCGGCAGGCCGACCGAAAGGGTCATGAGGTCTGCCTGATCGGCGACCAGAACCCGCGTAAGGGGAACCGCGATCGCGAACAGGACCAGGGCAAGGAGACCCCACGAGAGTCTGGCCCGGCCGAGGATGCCGGAGAAGAGAAGCAGGAGGACCGTGGCGAAACCGAGCGGTGCGATGCCGAGCACGACTTCGAAGAGGTCCTTGAGCGCCTCCCACGGACTCGACGTCACGGCCTGGAGGACGCCGGTGGTGTTCACCTGGATCATGCCGGTCTGCGTGGTGAGCCACCCGAACGGGCTGTTGAGGATGATGGCGTTGAGGAGGATCCAGACGCAGAGTCCGTAGACGATCGGGGCCAGGAAGACGATCAGCGAGGACCGGCGGCGGCCTTCGGAGTCGTCATTGGCCGAGCCGATGGTCATGATCGCGATCATGAGGCCGACGGCCCAGAGGGCGTAGCCATAGTCGAACATGATCGCTATTCCGATCGCGAGGCCGGCGGCAACGAGGTGCCGGGTCTCGTCGGTCATCTGCCAGGAGATGATTGCCAGCAGGGCGATTGCGGCCAGCACCATGCCGAGCACGGTGACTTCGCCGTTGGCGGCGTAGAAGACGAACATCGGGTTCAGGCCGAAGAGCAGCAGCATCAGGATGCGGAAGACACCGGGAACTTCGCAGCGGCGGAGGATCGAGTTGATCATCGCCATGAGGAAACCGGCAGCCAGTGCGGTAAGCACGGGGATAGCGACGAGCGAAGTAGCCAACGGCTTGACCACGGCCAGGGGCATGTAGGCCACCGCTCCCAGAGGTGCCGACGAGAGACCCAGAGCGGCCAGCTTCGGCGGTGAGTTCCACCACGTCATGTACGCCTCGTTGAGGCGATGAAGCGAATCGAAGTTGACGATGTGGCCGTCGGTCAGCATGAAGTAACCGACCAGGCCGTACACCACGGCGAAGAAGATCGCGACTAGCCAGCCTTCGAGGCTGGCCCGCGGGGCACCGCGGCGCTCGGCGGTCTCGTCGTAGATGATGACGGGGTCGTCCGGGTCCGCTCCGGCGAAGTCCTGACGGGCCCGGGCGAGTTCCTGGGCGCGCTGTGACTCGTCGACCTCGGTGACGGTCGTGGTCGTGACCCTGCGTTCGGTGGCCATCAGGCGTCAGCCCTTCGCGGCGTGCCGCCGGTGCTCGAAGCACTGCCACTCACGTCGATGCCGTGCTCGGTCTTCTCCCAGTAGAACGGGTTCGTGAAGAGCTGGATGAAGCCCTTCCAGGCCGCGATCGACATCAGGCCCCAGTAGAAGGGCAGGAAAAGGGCGTATGGAGCGAGGGAATCATCGCCGCGGCGCACCGACGCGGCAAGCCCGAGATACATGAAGACGAAATTGCCCAGGAACAGCTGCGCGGCCGCCAGGTAATAGACCCAGCCAGGGAACAGTTCCTCGATGAATCCGGCCTGGGTCAGGGCGAACAGCGTCGTCAGGAACCAGAAGATCGGGTTGATCAGGAAGATGAAAGTGCCGCCGATCAGCAGCTGGAAGGACATGAAGCCCTTGAAGCCGAGATTCGAGATCAGACGGAACGGGTTGCGCATGTAGACGAGCCAGGTCTGGAGGTAGCCCTTGATCCAGCGCGACCGCTGGCGGACCCAGCTGCCGATTTCGGTGTTCGCCTCTTCGTAAGTCGTCGAATCCATCATCGTGGTCCGGTAGCCGGCCTGATGCAGGCGGACGCCGAGGTCAGCGTCTTCGGTGACGTTGTACGGGTCCCACCCGCCCACTTCGACCAGCTGGTCGAGCTTGATGTGGTTCGAGGTGCCGCCGAGCGGAATCGGGTCCTTGCGGGCGTCGAGGCCGGGAAGGACGAGGTCGAAGAGCATCGCGTACTCGATCGAGAACCAACGCGTAAGCATGTTGGTCTCCTGGTTGAAGAAGTTGAGCTTCGCCTGGATGCAGACGATCGATTCGTCGATGTTCTCGAACATCAGGACGGCTTTCTTCAGCTGGGTCGGGTCGGGCCGGTCCTCGGCGTCATAGATGACGACGTATTCACCCTTGGCTCCGAGCAGGCCGTAGTTGCAGGCCTTCGGCTTGGTCTGCGGCTGCGACGGCGGCACGACGATCGGCCGGAAGTGCGGTGGCAGTTCCATCGAGAGGATCGCGGCGATCGTCTCGTCATCGTCCTCTTCGCAGAGCAGGCGTACGTCCAGCTTGGTCTTCGGGTAGTCGAGCGAGTTGATGCCTTCGACCAGGTACGGGATGACAGCCGCTTCGCGGTAGAGCGGGACCAGCACCGTATAGACAGGGAGGTTCCGTTCGTCCATCGCCGCGAGGGCTTCCGGGGTCGTCTCGAGCAGGTACCGGTGCTCGAGGGCGGAGAAGCCGGCCATCAGCTTGTAGAGCGAAGTAAAGGTGTAAAAGAGGCTGGCCAGCGCAAAGATGACGACGAGCGTCTCGACCGTCTGCCAGATCAGGAACCCGATGAGGACCAGCGCCAGAATGCCGAGGAACGCCTTCTGGCCGCCGCTCAGAACGAGGTGGGCGGAACTGTCCGGGAAGCGGTCTCGCAGGTTCGAACGCGCGGTCTGGGTGTACGCGGCACCGTGGATCCGGCGGAGCAGTTCGTCGATGTCGTTCCGCGGTGCCAGGAACTCCTGGATCTCGAGGTCGGAGTAGTGGCCGATCTCCCGGCGGTCCTCGTCGCTCAGGGCGTCCGGTACCGCGAGGAACAGGTTGCGGCTGTCGGCAGCTATCGGAACCACGTGGAGCCGGCGGGCGACGGGCTCGGGCACGATGTCGTGCGGTGCCTCGGTGGCGTCGAACTCGGAAAGGTCGATGGTCGGGAGGCGCAGTGTTTCGGAGAGAACCCGGAGCAGGGCCTTCTCCTCGAGTGCGCCGCCGTGGACGAGGACTTCGCCGATCCGGCCGCCGGAGCGCTCCTGTTCGGCAACCGCTTCGCCGAGCTGTTCTTCCGTGACCAGGCCGCGGCCGGCCAGCTGCTCGCCGAGGCGGGGCGGAATCGCAAGTCCGTGGCTGACCAGGTCGCCGGCCGAGAACTTCGCGCCGGATTCCGTCTCGGTGAACCCGTTCGAAGCGAAGAGCCGCTCGATCGCCTGGTCGATCTCGACCTCATCGGCGATCACCCAGTTGGGTTCGTAGCCGGTTGCGGTGCGGATCGCGTCGGCTGCGGCGAAGTTGGTGTCGGAAGTGGAGACGACAGTCAGGTAGCCGTCGCCGTACTCGACCGGGATGACGTGGTGCTCGCGGCAGACGTCGACGGGCAGCAGGTGGGCCACGGCAGGGGTCAGGGTGACCATGCGCTCGCTCACGCCGTGCATGTCGTCGCGGACCAGCATCTTCTCTCCTGTTACCGGCATCATCAGACGACACCCCTCCGGCGTGCCTGGTCGCGCTCGAGCAGTTCTGCTGCCCCTACACGTTCGCTTTCCGGCTGTTCATCGGGATCCTTGCGGCTGCGTCGGCGGTCACTGACCATCATCGCGACGATTCCTGCGAGGAAAAGGAAGAACGGGAGGATCAGGAAGACACTGAACATCAAGACGAACAGGATCAGCGCGCCGATGACGAAGAACAATGCTCCGATTGCGCCGCCGCCGTTCACGAAAGGTTTCGGCCGGCCACGCCGTCCGTGCCTTCGCTCACTGGTTGAGCTAGGGCGATGGTGAAAGATCCCTTGTCCGAATCGGTCACGTCAAAAGCCACTGGAAGCTTGCGCCTCAGGGATGTGATCAGCGAGACGCCTTCGTCGACCCGGGCATCGATGGTGGCCGAGTCGCCGCGGAGTTCGCGAAGGTTGGAGCTCTCGACGCCCTCGGTCTCGGCCAGTGCCTGCTCGACGATGCGGGCCATACTGAGGTCGTGAAGGGGCTGGATGACGACTTTGATGTCGCGATCCGTGGGGAGCTGGAAGCCGGCAGAGGTGATCGCTTCGGGAGTAGATGGTGCAGGAGGTTTCACCGGAAGGGAAGGGACCGGCGACGACGAATCCGTTTTCGGCGGAGAAGGCCTCTTCGAGCCGGAATGGAGGTGTTCTTCAAGGGCATCGAGGCGTCCCGACAGTTCTCGCCGAAGTTCCCTGATCTCCCTGAGAATGTCTTGTTTTTTCGTCTTGGCCAAGTGCTTACTGATCGTAGTTCAGTGAGTGATGCCTCCGCGTGACATCCGCCTCGGGGTGCCCGACCCACTCAAGTTGGTCACTATAGGTGAACTACCTCGGAATCGTCAAGCGACCGTTTCTCAGAGTTCGACGGGAACCGGTTCATCGAGGTAGAAACCCTGGGCGAAGTCCACACCCCATTCACGCAGCAGGTCGAATCCTGGCTCGTCCGACACGAATTCGGCAACGGTTTTCCTGCCGGCGACCTGGACCGCCGTGACTATCGAATGGACCACTGCCTGGTCGATTTCGTTCTGAGCCAGGCGCTCGACGAAGGTGCCGTCGATCTTGATCAGGTCGAACGGGATCTCCTTGAGGTGCCGGAAACCTCCGTAGCCCGCACCGAAGTCGTCCAGGGCGCACGAACATCCGGCTTCGCGCAACCGCGAGACCAGCCGGCCGACCCCCCGGAAATCCGCGTGACCCTGCCGCTCGGTCATCTCGAAGACAAGCCGGGACGGGTCCGCCCCGGTCCGCACGAGTTCGTTCTCGATCATCTCGGCCAGTTGCCCGTCGGCGAGGGACTGCGCCGACATGTTCATCCAGATCGAACCGCCGTTGCCGCCGACCCCGCCCCCCGCGGCAAGCTCGATGCCGTGGCGGACCACCCAGCGGTCGAGCTTGCGGATCAGCCCGGTCTCTTCGGCCAGGGGGATTATCTGGTCCGGCATGACCACGGTGCCGTCGGCCAGGGTGGCCCGCAGCAGCAGCTCGTGCCCGACGACCGAGCCGTCCGAGAAATCGATGATCGGCTGGCCGTCAAACCGGAAAGTGCTTTCGTCGTTGACCCCCCGGGCCACCAGTTCGCGGATCTCCGAGAGCCCGGCGAGCGCAGCCGGCGCGCTCTGCATGTCGATAGTGACCAGGCAGTCCCGCCCACCCCGCTTCGCTTTGCCGAGCGCCTGGTCGGCGGCGGCCAGGACCTTGCTCGGGATCGCCGAATTCGCGGGTGAGACGATCGCAATTCCCGCGCTCGCCGTCACGTTCAGCCCGTGGACGAAATCGCCGAGCCCGGCCAGGAACCCACTGCTGCGGATCTGCTGGAGCAACGCCGTGATCCTGATCGCGACCTCGCCGGCGTTCACCTTTGGCCAGAAGAGGGCGAACCGGTTGCCGCCCACCCGCACGGCCAGTCCCTCTTCCGCGGTGGCTCGTTCCATCAGTCCGGCGATGGCCCGCAGGATCTGGTCGCCGCCGTCGAAGCCGAGCCGGTCGTTGAGGAAGGTGAATCCGTCGATGTCGATCACGGCGAGGGCGCGGGGTTCCGGGTTGACCGGCCCCTGCCGGCTGAAATTGCGGAGTTCCGCCTCCATCCGCTGGGCACCCGGCAGCCCCGTCAGGGCGTCGTGGCCGGCGAGGAACTCCAACCGGCTGCTTGCCTCGCGGTAGTCGGTCACGTCGACGGCGTGTGCGACCGCCACCAACGAGTCGTCGGCCTCGAGGATCGACGAGATCGTCAGGTGGACCTGCCGGATCTCACCGTCCTTGGTGAAGAGTTCGACGTCGTCCGACCAGTTCGACCGGATGCCTTCGATCAGCTCGTTTCGCCAGTTCGCAGCCTGGTCGGAGACCTTCGGGATGAGCCTGTACGCGGGCATCCCCTGGAGCTCCTCGCGCGAATAGCCGGTGAGCACCTCGAGTGCAGGATTGGCAAAAACGATCGAGCCCCCGACGTTGCTGTCGTACTCGACGATCGCCATGCCGCTCGGCGCAGCGCCGAAGACCCAGTCCAGCAATTCCACCTGCTCGGTTGTCGCACCCCGCCACATGCTCAGAGGGTACGCCCAATCCGAGGTCGGTGCCGGAGCAACAAGAAAGCCCCGGCCGCATGGCCGGGGCTTGTCTTCGGACAACCGCGTCAGACGGTTGCCCCCATGTTCGTTTCGGCTCAGAAATGGACGATCGGGATGATCAGGATCGCGACGATGTTCGCCACTTTGATCATCGGATTGATCGCCGGTCCGGCCGTGTCCTTGTAGGGATCGCCGACCGTGTCACCGGTGACCGATGCGGCGTGGGCCTCCGAGCCCTTGCCTCCGTATTCACCGTCCTCGATCAACTTCTTGGCGTTGTCCCAGGCGCCGCCGCCGGCTGTCATGGAGATCGCAGCGAACAGGCCGACGATGATCACACCGATCAGAAGTCCGCCGAGGGCGTCCACGCTGAACAGCCCGACGATCACCGGGATGACGATCGGGATCAGCGACGGCAGGATCATCTCCTTCTGGGCCGCCGCGGTCACGAGGGCGACCGCCTGGCGGTAGTCGGGTTTCTCCGTTCCGTCCATGATGCCAGGCTTCTCTTTGAACTGGCGCCGCACCTCTTCGACCACCTGGCCACCGGCGCGGCCGACCGATTCGATGGCGAACGCCGAGAACAGATAGACCATCATGCCGCCGATTATCAGCCCGACCAGGGCCTCCGGACTCGACATGTTGAACAGGGTCTCGATCTTGAAACCGACCGGGGCCTCCTCGACCAGTTCCTCCTTGAACGCGGCGAACAGGACCAGAGCGGCGAGGGCGGCGGAACCGATCGCGTAGCCCTTGGTGACTGCCTTGGTCGTGTTGCCGACCGCGTCCAGCGGGTCGGTCACGTTGCGCACCTCTTCCGGCAGCTCCGCCATCTCGGCGATGCCACCGGCGTTGTCGGTGATCGGCCCGAATGCATCGAGGGCCACGATCAGCCCGGTCAGCGAGAGCTGCGCGACGACGGCGATGCCGATGCCGTAGATCCCGGCGAGTTCGTTTGCCACGAGGATCGCGACGGCGAGCACGATGGCGGGCGCCGCGGTCGCCTGCATGCCCTGGGCCAAACCCTGAATGATGTTCGTCGCGTGCCCGGTCTCGGACGCTTTGGCGATGTTCTTGACTGGCCGGAACCGGGTCGACGTGTAGTAGTC
>JBPPMI010000140.1:0-5024 GCA_051305975.1 Solirubrobacterales bacterium | reverse complement strand
CTCGTTCATCACCCCGTCAATCTCGCGGGTCAGCACCTTGGGCTGGCCGGCGGTCAGTTCGAAGCCTTCGCGGCGCATGATCTCGAGTAGAACGACCAGCTGGAGCTCACCCCGGCCCTGGACCTCCCAGGCGTCGGGGCGCTCGGTCGGCAGCACGCGGATCGCGACGTTGCCTAGCAGTTCCTGTTCGAGACGGTTCTGGATCTGGCGGGCGGTGACCTTGTCGCCCTCGCGACCGGCCAGCGGTGAAGTGTTCTGTCCGACGACGATCGAGAGCGATGGCTCGTCGACCTCGATCACCGGCAGCGGGCGCGGATCCTCGAGGTCGGCAAGCGTCTCGCCGATAGTGATCTCGGGAATTCCGGCGACGGCGATTATCTCGCCCGGACCGACCTCGTCGGCGGGCACACGGTCGAGCGCTTCGGTCACGAAGAGTTCGGAGATCGTGGCGGTCTCGATCTCGCCGTTGGCGCGGCACCAGGCCACCTTCGCGCCCGACTTGATCTTGCCGTGGCGGACCCGGCAGAGCGCCAGGCGACCGAGGTACGGCGAAGCGTCGAGGTTGGTGACGTAAGCCTGCATCGGATGTTCCGGATCGAATTCCGGGGCCGGGATGTAACTGGTCATCAGGTCCATCAGGGGAGCCAGGTCGGTGCCTTCGGCGCCCTGCTCCATCGAGGCCCAGCCGGCCTTCGCGTTGGTGTAGACGATCGGGAACTCGATCTGGTCGCCCTCTGCGCCGAGGTCCATGAAGAGTTCGTACACCTCGTCGACGACTTCGTCGATGCGGGCGTCGGGACGGTCGACCTTGTTCACGACGAGGATCACCGGCAGTCCGGCTTCGAGTGCCTTGCCGAGCACGAAACGGGTCTGCGGCAGCGGACCTTCGGAAGAGTCGACCAGCAGGACAACTCCGTCGACCATGGTCAGGCCGCGTTCGACCTCACCGCCGAAGTCGGCGTGGCCGGGCGTGTCGATGATGTTCATCTTCACGCCTTCGTACCGCACCGCCGTGTTCTTGGCGAGAATCGTGATGCCCTTTTCGCGTTCGAGATCCATCGAGTCCATCACCCGCTCGTTGACGTCCTGGCCCTTGCGAAAGGCGCCCGACTGCCAGAGCATTGCATCGACGAGAGTGGTCTTGCCGTGGTCCACGTGGGCCACGATCGCGATATTTCTTATGTCTTCCCTGCGCTCCATGAGAACGCGGGATACTAGGGAAGCTCAGTCGTTGACAGGCGTACCGTTGGTTTGAGGGGCACCTTCGGAGGAAGTCGTAGAGGTGTAGACGAACTCTTCCTCGGCGCCGAACACAGTGTCCAGAAGCGTCTTCCGGGCGGTTTCGGAGAAGACCAGCACCAGGCCACCGGTAAGGAGGCCGACCGCGAGCAGGTTGCGGAAGGGATGGCGCTTCTTCTTCGGACCGCGGAGCCGCTCGGTCGCGTCCTGCAGTGCCTCGGTGGCGTTCTTCAGCTCGCGCTTCACCTTCTTGTCGTTGGCCACCGAATCGACGGCACCGGCGCGGCTCGAAGTCGCGCGGTCGAAGGCCTTGCGGCCCGAGAAGTAGGCCGCGGCGATGCTGTCGCGCAGTTCTTCGTCCTCGATCAGTCGCTGGACGTACTTGTTCTCACGGGCTGCGGCGTATGCCTGCCCGGCTTTGCTTGGAATGTCTTTAGCCATGTCGTCCTCGCTTGATCTGGTCAACTGTATTTCGAGAATACCGGTCGCACCCTACTTGGGTTCCAGTGCGATTTCCAGCGCCTCGCTCACTTTGCTTGCGTAACGAAATTCAAGGTCCGCCCGTTCGTGATCGGGGATTTCCTCCAGGTCACCCTCGTTCCGACTCGGGAGGATGACCAGTTTGATCCCGGCACGCTGTGCGGCCAGAGACTTTTCCTTGACCCCGCCGATCGGCAGGACCTGGCCGGTCAGGGTCACCTCGCCGGTCATCGCGACGTCGTTCTGAACGGGCCGCCCGGTGATCAGGGAGACGAGGGCGACCGTCATTGCCACACCGGCGGAAGGTCCGTCCTTGGGCACCGCACCGGCCGGCACGTGGATGTGGATGTCGTGTCTGGCGAACCACTTTTCGTCGACGTCCGGTGCCACCTTCTCAGCGTTGGCCCGCACGTAGGAGAGCGCCGCCTGAGCCGACTCCTTCATGACGTCCCCGAGCTGTCCGGTGATCACGAGTTTGCCACTTCCCGGCATTGCGGTCGCTTCGATGAAAAGGACATCTCCGCCGGTAGGGGTCCAAGCAAGGCCGGTGGAAACGCCCGGGATCCGGGTACGGCGACGACTCTCGGAGAAGACGCGTCGTCGTCCGAGTAGTTCACGAACCCGTTTGCCGGAAACTTTGACCTTTTTGCCTTTGCCGTCACTCTCCGCGAATACCCGGGCCACCTTGCGGCAAACAGTTCCGATCTCCCGTTCGAGGCTTCGTACGCCGGCTTCCCGGGTGTACTCCTCGATGATCGCCGTCAGCGCCGTATCGGTGAATTCGATGTTCTTGCGCTTCAACCCGTTTGCCTTTATCTGGCGTGGCACCAGGTACTTCCGTGCGATGTGGCGCTTCTCGTCGACCGTGTAGCCGGCGAGCTGGATCATCTCCATGCGGTCGCGGAGCGGACCCGGGATCGTGTCGAGCACGTTGGCCGTGGCGATGAACATCACGTCGGAGAGGTCGTAGGTGACGTCGAGGTAGTGGTCGCGGAAGGTGTAGTTCTGGGCCGGGTCGAGCACTTCGAGCATCGCCGACGAAGGGTCGCCGCGGAAGTCGGAACCCATCTTGTCGATCTCGTCGATCATGAAGACGGGATTGTTCGAGCCGGCGTCGCGGAGCGCCCGGATGATCGTGCCGGGCATGGCGCCAATGTAGGTGCGCCGGTGACCACGGATCTCCGCCTCGTCCCGGACGCCGCCGACCGAGATCCGCTCGAATTCACGGCCGAGCGCCCGGCCGATCGACTTGCCGAGACTGGTCTTGCCGACACCCGGAGGGCCGACGAAGCAGAGGATCGGGCCGGGTGACTCCGGGTTGAGCTTCCGCACAGCGAGGTATTCGAGGATCCGGTCCTTGATCTCCTCCATGCCGTAGTGGTCGGCGTCGAGCACCTTTGCGGCGTGCTCGATGTCGAGGTTGTCCTCGGTCTCCTTGTCCCACGGCAGGTCGACCAGCCACTCGAGATAGGTGCGGATGACGCCGTGCTCGGCAGCTGCCGGCGGCAGCTTCTCGAGACGGGAGAGCTCGCGCTCGGCTGCTTTCAGGGCCGCTTCGGGGAGGTTCGCCGCTTCGAGCCGCTCGCGTAGTTCGTTCGCTTCGGCCAGCTGTTCGTCCTCTTCGCCGAGCTCAGCCTGGATCGCCTTCATCTGTTCGCGAAGGAAGTATTCGCGCTGACCCTTGTCGATGGAGGACTGGACCTCGGACTGGATCTGCGACCCGAGCTGGATGACTTCCAGCTCCCGCGCAAGGATCTCGGAGAGCTTCCGCAGGCGCTTCGTGACGTCCACCTCTTCGAGCAGCGACTGCTTTTCTTCGGTCGAGATTCGGAGCGCCCCGGCAATCAGGTGGGAAAGGGCCGACGGCTCGTCGACGTTCGTCACCGCCATCTGCAGCTCTTCCGGCAGGTAGGGGATCTGCTCGATGATCTCGGAGAAGGTGCGCTGGACGTTGCGGGTCAGGGCTTCGAGTTCCGGACTCTCGTCGACGACGTCCGGGATCTCCTCGATGCGGGCGACGAGGTAGGGCTCTTCCGACGAATACGGACCCAACCGGACCCGTTGGCTGCCCTGGACCAGGATCCTGATGGTGCCGTCCGGGACCTTGAGCATCCGGGTGACGACGCCGACTACGCCGACGTCGTAGAGCTGGTCGGGAGTCGGTGCGTCCTCTTCGGGTTCCCGTGAAGCGACCATGACGAGCATGCGATTGCCGGCGAGCACGTCGTCGACGAGCTTGATCGAACGTTCCTGGCCGACGCCGAGCGGCGCGAGCGTGTCGGGGTAGGCAACCGTGTCGCGCAGCGGCAGCACCGGCATCGCGTCCGGGAGCACGTCAGCCGCCCGGACCGCCAGATCCTCGTCGGGGCTTTCGACGACCTCGAGGACCGGGACCGTCTCCGCCGCCATGGACTTGTCGTCAGCCATCTATTTCCGGCTTCTTGGAAGCACGGTCCACGGGAACCCGGTGGGTGACCTCGGTCTCGTCGCGCAGGGGCAGCTCGACACGCAGCACGCCATCCTCGTAGGTGGCCCCGGCCTTGTCCGATTCGACGTCGACTTGAAGTTCCACGACGTGGCGGAACGGGCCGGTCGGAATCTCCACCTGCTGGTAGACGCGGCCTTCGGTCTCCTGCACCGGGCGCTCGCCGACGATCGTCAGCTGGCGGCCGCTGATCTCGATGCCGACCGTCGAAAGGTCGATCCCCGAGAGATCGCACTTGACCACGGCGCGCTGGGGTTCACCGGCGTAATAGACGTCGACGTTCGGCGCGAATCCGCTCGCCCGCCGGCTGACGTATCCGGCCCGTCCCCAGGAGCCGCTGAGCATCTCGTCCATCTCACGGCGCATGCGGGCAAAGTTGGCGAAAAGGTCACGATCAGACATGCCCGTAGCCTAAGGGACGCTCATACTTCGATAGTCAGTGCCTCGCGGGCGACTTCCGCCGGTCCGCCGTACTTGCCTTTTGCTTCGGCCAGAGCCCATTCCGGGTCGAGCTCGTCCGAGATGTGGGTGATCAGGAGCCGCTTCGCCCCCGCCGCCTCCGCATGCTCGCCCGCTTCGGCCGGCGTCAGGTGACCGCGGATCCCGGTTCGCTCCGGCCGGGGCAAGGTCGCCTCGGCGATCAGCAGGTCGGTGTCCCTGGCGAAATCGACCAGCGCTTCGTTCGGCCGGCAGTCGGCTCCGTAGGTGATGCGGTTGCCGGGACCGTCGGTGACCTCGATCGCGAAGGTTTCGGTGTAGTGCGGGACCTCGCGGAAAGAAATGCCGAGCGGGCCGACCGGGATCGAGGAAGACGGATCGT
>JBPPMI010000139.1:0-4333 GCA_051305975.1 Solirubrobacterales bacterium | reverse complement strand
TTGGCATGACTCACTCTCTTTGCACATCGAATCTCCGTATCCTTTGCCGCCGCGGGGCTATAGCTCAGTTGGCAGAGCGCTTGGATCGCACCCAAGAGGTCGCCGGTTCGACTCCGGCTAGCTCCATGACATGACTGGAGTGCACCGCCCTCGCAGCGGGCGATGCGCGAGGAGGAAGCATCGATGGTTGGCAACATCTCGGCACGGCACGGCAAACGGTCCCGCTCCGCCGTGGTCGGATTCTCGATCGACCGGCTGCTCGACCACAAATGGGCCTGACGATGCGTGACCGGCCAGTACTCATATACGACGGCGACTGCGCGTTCTGTCAGAGCAGCGTGGACCTGCTGAAGCGGATCGGCCCGGGCGCAGACATTGTCGCCTGGCAACTCACCGACCTGAATGAACTCGGGGTGACCGAAGCCCAGGCGGCCAGCGCGATCCAGTGGGTCACCGCCGGCGCCGGGATCCGTACGGGACATGAAGCCGCCGCCGCCGCACTGGTGTCCGCCGGCGGGATCTGGGGCTTCGCCGGCCGGTTCATGCTCCTGCCGGGAATTTCGTGGATCGCAGCGAAGTCCTACCGCCTTGTTGCCGAAAACCGGCACCGGCTCCCCGGCGGCACGCCGGCCTGCCAGATCAAGCAGTAGCGGTTCTCTTGCGGAGACGGATAGGGCCCTTCGTGGAGTCGAGATCGACGACCTCTCCACCCTGGGTCACTTCAATCTTCCCCACCGCGACCAGGTCGCGAGCAGCGTTCCTTAGGAGGTCCATCAGTGGATGGAAGTCATCGTCACCCGCGAGAGCCCGGGCGGCCTCGGACGGGCAGATCGTCTTGCCTTCATCGCGCTCGGCGAGGAGGTCGAGGATCGTCTTCGCGGCCGGCGTGCTCATGTGGGGGCCGCATCTTGTGCGTCAACGATGCGTTGTAAGCGATAGGGGTCTTTCATCTGTCTGAGATGATTCCCCACGACTGGCGTCTCGCTAACACTTGAAGCAGGAGGAGTTCCTTTGTCCGAAACACTTTCACGCCGCAGTCTGCTCGGTGCCGGCGCGGTCGCCGCGGCCGGTGCCGCTCTGCCCGCCTCCACGACCGCAGCAAAACGCAAGGGTCCTTCGACCAGGTACGACGCAATCGTCGTCGGGGCCGGGCTCGCCGGCCTGATGGCCGCCCGGAAGCTCGCCGCCCAGGGCAAGAATGTCAAGGTGCTAGAGGCGCGCGGACGTGTCGGTGGACGCACTCTGAACCACGACATCGGTGGCGGCGACGTGATCGAAGTCGGCGGACAATGGATCGGCCCGACCCAGGACAGGCTGGCGAAGCTCGCCTCGGACCTGAAGGTCGAGACCTTCAAGACCCACTGGACCGGCGAAGGCGTCTACTACCGGAACGGTGAGCGCAAGCTGTACGACGTGACATCGCCGGTACCCCCCGACCCGGATGCCGGTGACGCGATCGGCATGGTCCTGAAGCTCGATGAGCTCGGCCAGACCATCTCACGGACCGAACCCTGGAAGTCCCCGAACGCCCTCGAGTACGACGGACAGACCCTGGAGACCTTCAAGCTCGCGAACGCCCCCACCAGCGGCGGCCGGTTCCTCACCGACCTCGCAACCAATGCCGTCTGGGCCTGCGAACCGCGGGACATCTCACTGCTCCACGCCCTCTTCTACATCTCTTCGGCCGGTAATGAGGCCGAGGCTGGCAGTTTTCTCCGGCTCACCTCGACCACCGACGGCGCCCAGGAGTCGCGTTTCGTCGGCGGTTCGCAGCGGATCTCGCTCAAGATGGCGAAACGCCTCGGCAAAAGGATCGAGCTGAACGCACCGGTCCGGCGGATCGAGCAGCACGGCAAGACCATGCATGTGATCAGCGACAGGGGGACCTTCAAGGCGAAGCAGGTAATCGTCGCGGTGCCGCCCGCCGTCAGCGCATCTATCACCTACGACCCGATCCTGCCATTCGACCGGGCCCAGTTGCTCCAGCGCTTCCCGCAGGGCAACGCGATCAAGATCCAGGCGGTCTACGACAAGCCGTTCTGGCGGGACGAAGGCCTGTCGGGGTACGTCAACTCGGATGTCGGCCCGGTCAAGCTGATGTACGACAACTCCCCGCCCGACGCATCGAGGGGTGTTCTCCTCGGTTTCATCGAGGCCCAGGAGGCCAGACGCGCCGGAAAGATGTCGCCGGCGAAACGCAAGGCTGCGGTGCTCGAATGCTTCCAGCGGACGATCGGCCCCCGGGCCGGGAAGCCGAAGCAGTACGTCGAGAAGAACTGGGCGAGCGAGGAATGGACCCGCGGCTGTTACGGCGGCTTCCTCGCACCCGGCGTCCTCACCGATTACGGCCCCGCGATCAACCGGCCCTTCAACCGGATCCATTGGGCCGGTGCCGAGCATGCACCGATCTGGAACGGCTACATGGAGGGCGCTGTCCGCTCGGGCGAAGACGCCGCCAAGGCAGTCCTGAAGCGGCTGTAACCACCCCCGGGATCGCGAACACCGACCAGATCCGGCCGGTAGCAGAACTGCTACCATGTGGCTGTGGCGATCGTTCCTCAAAAAGAGCTGCGCAACAACGTGGGCGAGGTCTTGCGCCGCGCCGAGGGCGGCGAAGAAATCACCGTTACGGTTTCCGGTCGGCCCGTGGCTTCACTGGGTCCGGTACGGACCCGACAATGGGTCAGCACCAACGATCTCAACCAACTGGTCCAACTGCCGACTGATCCCGACCTGGGCAGGGACCTCGAAGGTTTCGAGAGCAAACTCGGTGATCCCTGGAATTCCTGATCGTTGAAGGTTCTGCTCGACACTTCGATGCTCATCGGCGGGCCGATCGAGCCAGGGTTGGAGGCGGCGATCAGCACGGTGTCGATCGCCGAACTCCACTTCGGCCTTCTGGTCGCAAAGGATGACGAAGCGAGAGCGCTGAGGTCCGCCCGTCTCGGCCTGATCGAGTCCCGGTTTCCAGATCCGCTGCCGATTGACGATCGGGTCGCACGTGCCTGGGGCCGGATTCAAGCTGCGGTGGCCAATCGCGGCGGCAAGCCTCGCTCCCGAAACTCCGATCTTGCGATCGCCGCCACCGCGATGGTCCACGACGCAACTCTCCTTACCAGGGATCTCAAGGACTTCAAGCTGCTCGAAGACCTGGTTCGGGTTCAACCGGTCGTCTAGTTCCGAAGGTGCCGTCGATCTTGTCCAGCCGGACGAGGACCGAAGCGGGGTTCAGGTTTGACGCGTTGCTTATCCTTGCGTCATGGCCACTTCACTTCCCCAGGTTGACTACGACGACTGGAAAGAGTGCTGCGACACTCTTCACGCCCACACCCAGATCCTCGGCAAGCTCGCCGTGGCGATGGCCCCGCCGGAACCGCAGCTCCAGCATGCCGCGCAGCACCTGACCGCCCGCGGCTGGGAGACCCAGGCGCTGCCAGCACCGGACGGATCCGGTTCCGTCGTCATCGCGCTCGACTTCCACACCCACGAGGCCGTGATCGAGCACAGCGGCGGGCTGTACGACCGGATCTCACTCACCCCGGGCGTCTCGACCGGCGACCTCACCCGCCAAATCGTGGCGGCAGTGAGCTCGCTCGGTGGTGACGTCGAGATCGCGATGGCCGCGCAGGAAGTCAGCTGGGACGTTCCACTCGACGAAGACGAAGAACACGTTCATTACGACCCGGTGAAAGTGTCCGCCTGGTTCGCGGCAGCGACCGAGGCATCTCTCGCCTTGAGCGAATTCCGGGCACCCTTCCGCGGCCGCTCGACCCCGGTCAATGCGTGGTGGGGGTCCTTCGACCTCGCGGTGAACCTCTTTTCCGGCCGTCCGGCCGACCCGCCGTCCGAGGACTTCATCATGAGGAACGCGATGGACGTGCAGGAAGTCGCGATCGGCTGGTGGCCCGGCGACGCCCGGTACGGCAAGGCCGCCTTCTACGCCTACGCCCACCCCGCCCAGGAAGGCTTCAAGGACAAGCATCCTTCCGGCGGCGGCCGCTGGGACGATTCCCTCGGCGAGTTCGTGCTCGACTGGGACGACGTCATCCAGAGCCCGAATCCCCGGGGCACCGTCCTCGAATTCGCGCGTGACCTGTTCCAGCACGCCTGCGACGTCTGCGAGTGGGACCCGAAGCTGGCCGCGAGCGCAGAAGGCGACCCGCCACCCATCAAGTGAACCGGAACCGCCGAGACTGGGTGCGTTAAGTACGGGCGGCGTCAGGCGGTCAACGCAACAGCAGTTCGTTCATCTTCTCAGCCGGTGTCTTCCAATTGAGTGTTTCCCGGGGCCTGGTGTTCATCAGTCGGGCAACACGGTCCAGCTCCGCTGGGC